>DATFPS010000056.1:0-2383 GCA_035264705.1 Nitrososphaeraceae archaeon
CGGTGGAGACCTGACTACTCGTTAACTGATCCGCAATATTTTACACCATGGAAATGGACATACTTATATGATCACTCGCCTTTGCTAAAAACACTCGAAAAATACATTGACTATAATAAGATACAACCCAATGCAAAGTACAATTCACCCCGTCTAATTATAACAGCAGTTAACGTTTTAACTGCAGAACCATTGACATTTGATAGTTCTAAAATAAAAATAACCCCGCGACATTTACTTGCTACTTCAGGATATCCATTATACAGTTTTCCATGGGTAGAAGTAGAAGAAGGAGTATATGCTTGGGACGGCAGTCTCTTAAGTAATACTCCGCTAAGGGAGGTAATAGATGCTGCTCCAGTAACCGATAAACAAATTTTCCTGGTGGAAAATTATCCAAAAAACATAGATAATCTTCCACAAAATCTGCCTGAGGTCTTTCACAGAGCTAGAGATATCATGTTCAGTGATAAGACATTGCACAATGTCAAGATGTCTAAAGTAATAACTCAATATCTTAGCTATATTGAAGAGCTCTATAACATATTTCAAGAGCATGTAGATCCAGATAAATTAGATAAGGAGCTAGTTGATAAAATCCAAAGAAAATATAAGAAAATAAAAAAAGATCACGGATCAGAAATTAAGAGCGTACATTATATAACAAGACAAGAGAAACACCCTCATATATACGAAAATGCCGATTTTTCTTTAAAAACTATAAAGGAGTCAATTAAGGATGGAGAACTAAAGACAAACGAAATAATAAAAGATATCACGATAAGTGACTAATTGAAGATAAAGAGGAAGCTGAGGAAAAACAATAGAGATGTGTCTAATGCCAATTCTGCTTTCTTATATTGTTAAGAACATCTATAATATTCATG
Source organism: Nitrososphaeraceae archaeon (assembly GCA_035264705.1). Classification (GTDB taxonomy): domain Archaea; phylum Thermoproteota; class Nitrososphaeria; order Nitrososphaerales; family Nitrososphaeraceae; genus JAJNBK01. Next base: position 888 of record DATFPS010000056.1, read on the forward strand.
TCAAACATTAGAAATTATTTCCTTTAACCTCTTTTCACTATAGAATCCATCACATAAACTGCAGTACCACGCCTCTCTATAACCCAATGTTGTATCTACTATTTTCTTAACCATCCTATTACCACATTGAGGACAACTAAAGACCATCAGTTATTATTATGGCATTTCTATATTTTAAGCCATAAAGACGACTTTAATAACAAGTCTAAGAGATTAAGTAATTTAGATTAGATAATAGAAGACTATCGCATTGTTTTGGCAAAGAAAACAAAGTACAAGTTGCCTAATCTATCAACAAGATTAAAAATGGCAATAATATCGCGATGCTGGAGTTTCAGCAACACTACTGCTAAGCAAAATAAATCAACCTTTCTTGATAGGGATAGTATAAAAAAACTGTGCAGAAATATACAAACCCAAGAATGAGATTTAAATAACAATAATAAAGTTTGAATATGTCGTATTTGAAAAGTGCATCGAGAAACCTTACAAGTAATAAAGGCACAAGGATGTAGTAAACATTTTCTCAACTAATGATAATTGTGCTTTTTATTGTATATTGCACATACAACTAGAACCTAACTAAACATCCTCCTTTTATTCTATTTTGTTATTTATGAACTTATCATATTGTTTACTCTTTTTACCAATTCTTCATTGTCAATTGGTTTTCGAATAAAGTATTTTGCATCTAATGAGTTAAATATATCTGTATAAACTCCATAATACATTTCCCCTGCTGTCAGAAAACAAACCTTGGCTTTCTCATCTATCCTTTTTATTTGTCTATATAACTCAAAGCCATTCATTTCTGGCATTTTAATATCAAGAATTATCATGTCATACAGACTATCTTGTTCTTTAAAATTCTGCAATGCCAAGAAAGGATCAGTAAATGAATCGACTTTGAATCCATTTTCTTCTAAAACCATCTTGAATAGTAAATTCATATCATACTCATCGTCTACAATCAATATTCTCTTGTTTATTATTATTGATCGACCACCTTTACATCCTGTTGTCTATTGATAGTTGGCAGAGTAAAGTAAAAGGTAGCTCCTTTTTTTTCCTGAGTATTATTATTGTTATTGTTCTCAGCCCATATCTTGCCATCATGAGCTTCTACGACACTTTTGCAGATAAACAATCCTAATCCAGTACCTTGATAAGACTTTGAAGCAAACTTTGAGAACAGTTTTGGAAATACTTCAGAATCTATACCAATACCAGTATCCTTAATACTAATAACAGCAACTTCTTCATTATCCTTCTTTTCTATTGTAATGGTGATTTTACCTTCTTTTGTAAATTTTATAGCGTTGTTTAGTAGATTGAAAATAACTTGTGTGACCCTGACTCTGTCTGCTTCTACAAAAATATCTTTGGGCCTATACTCCAATTTTATAATATCATCACCATTATTGTTTTCTTTCTTAAATTCTCTATTTATTATCATATCATCTATAACGTTTGTTATTATGTCATTTAGGTTGCAT
>DATFPS010000057.1:0-2357 GCA_035264705.1 Nitrososphaeraceae archaeon
ATAGAAGATGGCGTTGATGGGATGGAGGTGTAAGCATCAAGCTATGGCGAGGTGTTCAGCCTGCCATTCCCAATAGCCCAAGGCACCTGAAAGTTGTGGAAATAAAAAATAAGATAGTAAATATGTTGTGAAACACGTAAAGGACATCTGCTATGCAATTATTGTTGATCCTATATATGATGTCAAGACATCCATCCACGATTTTTTAGTCTGAGGTATTATTCATTCCTTTCATAGTTATTTTATAAATTTAGATACAAATGTCTACCTAATTTCAATGGTTATTTAGTTGATTGATCAAGCTTAATGAAATACTTATGTTTTTGTGTGTGATCACTGTTAACTAAATCATTCGTACTATAATTAGGGTTCATTACCATTAAATATCATATTTGGAATTATTAAGATTAAATAAGTAGCATGTATTATAATAGTTTATTTTTCTTGTTATTTTAAATATACAAGCTGACTTTCAACTCAGTATTTCCTATTAGATTTAATTTGGTTAATTTGATTTAATTTACCTACTTAGCATAATATATATATGATATATTGAACAAAAGGAAGTGAGCAGTCAAATGGTAACCGAAAGTACTATTGATCCAATTACTGTAATGTTCGCTATCTCTGGTTTTTTCGGAATTGCACTCCTTGTTTCTGCTTTTATAACAATAAAAGGTAACCGATTTAACAAAGGAACAAAAAGAATAGTTAGAGACCATTAGATTAAATCTGGGACTTACTGTAATGTATACAATCAAAATATGTCCCGTGTTATTTGTCTTTCCCATAGAGAAGATGTCGATGGGCTGTCGTCGGCTGCTTTGATAAAAGCTGCTTTTAAAGCAAAATCTATTATTCTTGTTGACTATTCAAATTTGATCTCTAATTTGCAAAAACTGATAGAATCACTTTCTTCCTCCGAATCAGAACCAATATTTGACAGAGTTTTTATCTGCGATTTAGGTCTGAGCAAGAAAAATGAAAAAAATTTTATTGATATTCTCGGGAAACTAATATCAAAAGGATGTAAGGTGACTTATATAGATCATCATGATCTCAATAGAGAAGCTGCTGCTGCCTTAAAACGTCTTGGTGTTGGATTAGTACACTCGTCAGAAGAATGCACTAGCATATTAGTGTATAATAAATACAAGAGGAAATTCAAACCTCTTGCTGCGTTCTTTGCTGCGGCTGGTGCGCTCACTGATTATATGGAAAACCGACCTGTCGCATCAACCATTGTGTCAAGATTTGATAGACAATTTTTGATGTTACAATCTACAGCACTTTCATATATGATTTCTGCCAACCAACATAATGAGGAGTTTCTAATTCAAATCGTTGATACTCTTTCTCAAATGAAATATCCGCATGAGATAGAAGGAGGATTTTTAATAGCTGAAAGATATGCAAAAAAAGTTTCAGAGGCTGTAAATTCCATAGAGCATTCTATAACAAAAATGGAAAACCTAGCATATGCCAAAAGCACAGTAGAGTTATCTGCCAGCATGATGGTAAATTTCGTCTTGGGTGTTTCCGAAAAACCTGTTGCGATGGTTTATAAATTAAAAGAGGATATCAAATCCTTCGTCATCTCGATTCGAGGTTCGAAAGATTGTAAAGTTCATCTTGGAAGATTGGTGAACAATATTGCAACCGAGATGGGTGGCAGTGGAGGGGGACATGAGAAGGCAAGTGGTGCAGTGGTCCCAAAGGATAAACTTGATGAATTTATAAAGTTACTAGACGGACATATTTCTAGTCTTCAACAGATATAATATTAGCGTGTGTTAGTTCGCAGCTGTTGTTGTATTAACATACATTTATGTTTTTAGAAGAAACAGGTCTATAACATATATCATTAGCATGACATCTATCGCATTATTGGCAGAATATTACAAGGATGTTATAAATCTACTTTATAATAGTACGATTAGAGGAATCAATTGAAGGAAAAATAGAGATATTTCTGTTTATGCGCAAATGCAAGCGATCCTTGAACAGCTCTATTGAGCGATCTCCTAGCAATCCGCAATGATGTGCCAACTTTGTAGTTATTTACCACGTGTTACCATTTCATGTTCATAAGAAATGCGAATGATGGCTTGTTAGAAGGATATAAATTATTAAAGTCAAGTTATTACATTGATGTACGTGTAGCCATATTATTACCTCAGGGGGACATCTTTTAATAAATGACTCCAATTCAAACAATTATTCATAAAAACTATCTTAAAAGGTACAATGAGCATAGAGATATAACAGCTGATCATAATAACCATTTTCGATTTCATCATAATCGGATAATGTTATTTATTTCTAAAATTTATGTCCGATAGTTATAATGCTCTTGG
>DATFPS010000058.1:0-2741 GCA_035264705.1 Nitrososphaeraceae archaeon
AAAACTGCCATCAGGCATCACAGCACCTATTGCAAGTTCGGGATTATAAGGCGCTCCAATCTTTCGTGAAACCACAACATCTAGTTTAGCATCAAGTATTCTTGATATAAGATCTCCAATGACTACCCCGCCACGAGGAACAGCTAGAATCATAATAGATTTTCTCTCTATGTTTTCTTCTTTATCTTCTTCTTCTTCCTTTATCCACTGCAATTTCTCTGCAAGTTTCTCAGCAGCATCAAATCTGTCTTGAAAAATCATCTTCATCTTCACTGTCTAAAACTTAAACCTAAGAGTGTGTTTATAGACCAAGTCCATTCGTTTATAGTCACTTTTTCCGCATCCTCTTTTGGTCTATGAAAAAAGAAAATGTCTCCTTTGACCATGTATCATCGCTAGAAAACATTAGAGATATAAGTTACAATAACTATTACGGATTAGTAAGGAATAGTAAATCAGATAAACTTTTGCTTGCAATAAATAGATATACATATTTATATAAATGTATATCAAGTCTCCATCGTGTATATAGGGATTTTAAATTAATTTAACTTTTATTATAAGATAAAAGATTTCAGAGAATAAGGCTCTAATAGATGCAATCCCTATACTAACAAACATTTTCAGATAATCTGTCTGCTGCAATTCTCCCAAAAAAGATTGAAGTGACCGACTGACTTTAATAAAACGTTAGCAGAATCGGTTAAATTATAACATTAATGCTAAAGGGACAATTATCATTTGTCAGTTCTTATTATCTGATATAATTATGATAACAGAACAAAAAGCGAAGCAGAAGAAAGAAGCACGGAGAGAATCAACAATACGAAATTCAGATACTTTGATTTGAGCTACTTTGATAGTAAAATAGCTCACAGAAAATACCATAAGTCATTTAATAAATGATATGGACATGTTAGAAGAAAATAACAATCCATAATCTAGCATAATTAGAAAATTGCCATATAATGAGTAACCAATTTACATTTCCTATTTGAATACCCACATATATAATGTACTGACAAATATATTTTAAATACAATACTGTCTGTTGATATGATCTTAGAATGTTAAATTGAAAAGAGAATATTTAAATATTGTTGGACTTTGCGACAATACTTAATATACAAACAGGTAGGCTAAGTTATCTTATGTTAAAATCACTTCTATGTATGTCATCTTAGTGTTGGTGTGACATACAATTTCATCTATTGTACAACAATAGGCATTTGATGATTATACACATAATACTGTTGGCATTATTAAAGAGGTAAGATACCATAGTATAATCTGCTTTGTGTCACGTAGTCTTAACATATTATTATCAAATATTGCGAGATGGAAAGCTCATTTGATATAAATTTTGTTTAATATCTGTAGATGGGGAAGGCAGATTCTAAGGTAGATCAACTTTTAGCATACGAATTAGCAAAATATTTGGACTTATACAAATTTAAAAACAAAGATAAGATACAATCATAAGTAATGGATATGACTCTGATATCGACAGAAGAAGCAAAGGCCAAATTATTAGATTGTAAAATATTATTAAAATATATGATATTCCTCCAAAATAATGGATTCTCGGACTGTGGCAAAGGCCAAATTATGGGACAAGCAGCATTATTAGAAGAATATCTTAAAGAAGAGGAGCAGAAACAATACAAAGGAACGTTTGATAAACAACATAAACAGACAGAAGAACACGAAAAACAGACAATAACAAAAAGTACAGAGGAAGTAGCAAAAATCTCTGAAACATTTCGAGAAAATACTACTAATATCTATAAAGGACTTTTAAGACAAGTCGGAAATATGATGGAAAAACCCAAGGATATTAAAGATATTAATTCCAGTTACGCAGTCAAAAAGGATGATCCAAACCTACAAACGTTTCAACGAATAACACAACCAATAGGCGATGCTACGATAAATGAGAAAGAGATAGGAGGATCGGGAGAAAATAAAGAGATGAGTGAATCATGGCGCGATAAAATAAAAAGGATGACCCAGGTTGACATTAGATAATTTAATTTACATATTTTCCGTCAAAAGTAAGCAATAAGCGTTATTGTCAAAACTAAATAATAGTATTAGTGAAAATATAATATAGTACTTGTAAGCAGGGGTTTACATTTACAATATTATTTTAGAAACGATTATGGACATAACAAATTTTTTGTATATCAGACCATCTAGTTGGCAGGAGTAACAGCTAAGTATAATTAATTTTAGACACAATAAAAGGAAGGAGCAGAAGATGACAAATGAATTATACTTATTCCTAATCAATAATATTTGATAGTTGATTAGTTTATTATTAGTCCTTTTTGTATCCGTATGCAGTTGATTATCAACATCATTTGATCTTTAACTATCAGATGATGTGCTGGTGGTGATGATGACACATTAAACAAAATATTGTCCATACATATATCAACTGAATTTTTTAGCAGAGTAAAGCTTGTCGACGTCATCTGGTATTATTATGTCTTTATAACAATCTTCAATATATACTGCTGTCTTGGCGGACGAAATATGGTTATTGAATTGGCGGTCATGAAATGTTGTTCTTGTTGTTGTTACTTATCCTAAACTAGAAGGTATTTGTTTGAATACCTTTTTAAAGATTCACTTACAGACATAAGGACCAACATCAACATAAGTTACTGCCTGTTAAAATAGCAATGACTTTTTCTTGAATTATGTTTTTAATTTAAGATATTCTTCATTAATGATCT
>DATFPS010000059.1:0-2281 GCA_035264705.1 Nitrososphaeraceae archaeon
ATTCTGAAACATAATCAAAGTGTATCATAATTAAATAGGATTTCGCAATATTATTAAGAAAATAATAGTAACGCAATGAACACTTTATTGGAACATCACAGGAAAAGAAAGAGAGTAAAAGATGGATCAACTATAATAAAAATCATCTCTTTGAACTATCGTAGTAATATGATTTACTAGTCAAAAGAAAATTAAAGTCCGACTAGCACTCGAAGACATGTGGTTTCCCTGCAAGACTGCTACAATAAGTTCCAAAGCAGCCATGTGGTTTACCCTTATCCTCTTAGACTTGGACTCCCCTACAACCTTTAGGACTGTAGGTTAACCTATTACCTAAGACGACAACTCATCGTTTCCATGGGAGTTGCAAGCCTTTACTTGTAACCTAGACCTATACGATGTATCGTTCCTCTCTTTCGGCTAATCGAACAATTAGTATGCATAGGTAAAATATATAGCCTTGTTTGTCAAATCAATTATTAAGAAGAGTGTAATAGTCTTAACCTGATACCTGGTAGTTATTTCAATCCTAGTATAGAAATAGATTTAAAGATAGACCTACATTAGGATGGTGAGCGCATTTTGAAGAACCTCGAATGTTGCAGGCAGAATTCCTATTGGTTCGCCATCAATTGTGACGGTTATATCTCTATTCTCCTTTGACTTTATTGAAACCTTCTTAGCTTGCCTATAGAATACGTCGCCCTCATTAGTATAATTACCATCTTTTATGTTGAGAAAGTTTTCTATCATCTCTAGGCTACTGGATTCCTTTAGAATAACAACATCCAGCAATCCATCTAAAACATTTGCTTTTGGTGCCGCTTTAAATCCCCCTCCTAGAAATTTTCCGTTGGCAACGATACCCATTGTCATCTTTGTAAGAATACTCTCATGTCCATCATCAATAGAGATTTCACATAAGCTACTTTCATATGTAGGTACAGTTGTAACAAGACCAGTCACTGTAGAAATAAGACGATTATTAACTACATTTCTAACCTTCTTTGCCTTATCAATAACCTCAGCGCCGATACCAATCTCAGCTGCATTGAGATAAATGCGCATCGCTGTTTTTGAATGATTCTCAATATTTGTTGCCTTTACACTAATAACATCCACTTTCTGCAGTTTATATGTTTCAAAATTTAGACAACATTCTGCAAAATCTGCTGGTAAGTCTAATGATTTGATTAGTACATTTCTTGTTCCACATGGAAATACAGACATGACTGCAGCAGAATTTATGGGCTTGAATATGGCTTGGGTAAGAAATGAGTCATTGTCTTTGTTATTGTATTCACTATTGCCATGAATTCGGATATCTTCTTCAAAGAAGCCATTTGCAACCTCATTTATAGTTCCATCTCCACCTATTGCGACAATTTTTTTATATCCTTTTTTTATAAAATTTCTTGTAAGGTTTATTCCATCGCCCGATTTTTCAGTAAAGGCAATTTCACTGTTATTGCCAAAAAGCCTTTTAATCATCAAATGAAGGTTGTCCCAATTTTTACCAGTCAATCCACTCGCAGAATTTGGATTAACTACTATGGCGGTTTCATTCCTTTTTATATTTGATTCTATGGCCATCCCAATTGATCCTAATTTATTTATCTATTTTAGCATATCATATTAAGGTATATAATGGTGTATCAATAGAATAATTAATTAGATTTTGTCTTTATTAGTATATCAATTTCTAAATAAAGACTATCCTGTTAATAGAATACTTATTTACATTAAAGTCAAGCCTAGGTTTTATTACTACTCGTCTAAAAGCATCCTAAGCCAAAGGAGAACTATTTTGGATTCTGTTGCTTTATATAAATAGGCTATTGCTGACGTTGCAAGTATAGTATTACACTAAGAGATCATTAAGAATCGTACAGATATACATAATAATAAAATAAGAATTACAAATTAAATAATTTTTTAGAATATTGAAAATTCTGATATTCAACTATTTTTTAATAATCATAAACTACCCGAGTTTTTTTGCGGACATAATGGTATCTATTATATTTAAACCTAGATCTATAAACGCAAATATTAGATAGCAAATGATATGTTTAGTTTGATACTCCGATGTAGAAGATAAGATTACCAACTCCCGTTTTTTAAGATAGTGTAGTAAGCTGTTATCATTGATATCGTGCATTATTTATAAGAACGTATGTTAGGAACATATTAAATGCTTTCCCAATTATCTTGGAATAATTATAGATTATTCTTTATAGATGACTTGTGCTCCTTATAATATCCAAATCCAATTACTGCT
>DATFPS010000060.1:0-9399 GCA_035264705.1 Nitrososphaeraceae archaeon
CTCCAGGACATCCAGCATCGGAAAAGAAACCATTCATGATTAGAGAAAAGGATTGCATATTTTGTATGGCATGTGAGAATGTGTGTCCTCCTCAAGCAGTCAAAATATTCCAAAAAGGTCAATAAATAATAATAATAATAAAATAATAATACTTGATCTGTATTTTTATTTTTATTCTTTACATATAAGAATTAAACAATATTTGTTGATAATAATATAAAATTATTGCTATAATTTATAATATATATATCTATATCTATATATATATGTATATATGTATATGTGACTGACATACGCACATGGTTACGGTGACTATAAATACTTAGGATACTTACATTCGCACAAAGGACAGAATAGGATGAGTGGAATAGGTGCATTTCTTTACGCTATATTCATTATCATCGCTTGGTTAGTGACTGTTTATACGCTTAACTTTTTCTATCTCTCTTACCAGTCCCAGCACAATATAAGACATCAAAAAGCAATGAATAAGAAACTAAATCCTATAAACGACAATTCTTTACCTGTGATAACTATCCAACTTCCTATATATAATGAGAAATATGTAGCTGTACGCTTAATTGATGCTGTATGTAAAATCGATTATCCAAAAGAAAAGTTGCAAATTCAGATACTGGATGATTCTGATGATGATACATCTCAAATGATCAGGATAATAGTGGATCATTATACATTCAAGGGCTTTGATATAATCTATTTGCATAGAAACAAGAGATTAGGCTATAAAGCCGGTGCATTGAAAGCCGGTATGAAGATTGCGAAAGGAGAATTTATTGCCATTTTCGATGCAGATTTCATTCCTCCTAACTGGTTTCTGAAGAAATCAATAGGTCACTTTTCAGATCCTAAAGTAGGGCTAGTCCAATGCAGATGGGGACACGTTAACGAAAATTATTCTTCACTTACTGAAGCACAAGCAATTTCCCTTGACCTACACTTCCTGATCGAACAAAAAGCAAAAAGTTTGACTCATTTATTCATGAACTTTAATGGAACTGCGGGAATCTGGAGGGCTTCTTGTATTAATGATGCTGGAGGTTGGCATACAAGCACCATTGTAGAAGATCTTGATCTTAGTTACAGAGCTCAGCTTAAAGGTTGGAAGTGTCTTTTTCTCGAGGACATGATTGTCGATGCAGAGCTTCCAGTGCAGATCAATGCAGCGAAGCGACAGCAGTTTAGATGGGCAAAAGGTTCTATGCAGGTTGCTATGAAATTACTAGTAGATGTTACCTTAGACAGAAAGATACCTATAGATACCAAGATTCAGGCGTTCATTCAACTCACTAGACACATCGTTCATCCATTATTTCTAACTCAATTTATTATTTTTCCAATGTTGCTTGCACTAGATTATAAGTTGTATGCTGTAAGTTGGTCTCCTATTACCGGTATTCTAATCTATATCATGATGGGCCCTGCTACCTATCTATATATCATAAGGAAACTTTGGGGAGACAAATGGAAGGTAAAAGCTAGACAATATTTTTATTTAATTTTTTTTGCCACAGGAATATCTGTTAACAATACAGTAGCAATATTTGAAGCATTATTGATAGGAAAGAGTGAATTCTTACGTACTCCTAAATTTGGTGTTATCAAAAAAGGCGACAACTGGAAAAATAAATCATACATTCTACCTTTTACCAAAACTACTTTACTGGAGATATTTTTTGGGCTATACGGTGCTCTGGCAGTCTTTATTTCCATCTTCTCAGGGAATCCAATATTTGTACCTATTTTGTTACTTCAAACAATTGGTTTCATTTATGTTGCTTATTTGAGCATATCTCATTCTTCGTTTAATTATAATAAGTCAAATAAAAGACTACAAAGTGTCTGGCAGCGAGATGTATCTCTACCAAATCAGTCGTCAGAAATTGTTGAAAAGACAAGTGTAGAACTGGCTGAAAGATTAAATACTAAAGTATATATAAAAACAATAAAAATAACGACAAATGCTAAGTCAATTGTTGAAAAAAGTATGAAACCTAGATATTATAAACTCATGTTATTTGGTTTTTTGAGCATTTTAGCTTTTGGCGCAGCAGTAGCCTATTATGGTTATGAAAGCACAATTTATCCTTTAGACAAAGCAGTAGGCTATTTATCAAGAGCAGAAGCTGCTCAATCACCAGGAGCGGTAGCAGATTACATCAAGCCAGTAAAAAACTTGCTTCCAAATGACGGAAATCCAGTATGGGCATTTCCAAATTCACGAACAGATTTCGGCTTGATTCAAAACGAGCTTGATGCAATGCTTTCACGTGCCAATTCCATTTCATCATTGGAGTTACATAGCGCTGCCTATAATACTGGATTGGCAGATCTACGTAATTCTATTAAAATAATAGAATCTAACGTAATCGAAGCGACTCCTTATCTTTACATTAGTTTTACCAATATAGCTCTAAGTGCAATCTGGATTGCAATTATTCTTTTTATTTTTGCTCTAATGAAGAGAGGAAGAGAAAAATTCAAAGAATATGAAAACACTTAAACAATCTCGTACCATTTGAAAGATTCAGACGCATATAGCACTCCGACCAAAAATCGTAATTGGTAAATGTATTTAATAATTACGTGATTACCGTTGTTCTTCTTCTTCTATTCTGTATTTTTGAATGCTATATGTATATATGCATATATATATGGCATAGAAACGATTTGGTCAGTTACCCTAGTACTTTCATCATGATTTCAGAAAGAGTAATCATCATCCCATATCAATGTAGATTATATACTTAATCATTCTTTCGGAAGTTCAACTACTTTTACAAAACATGTGGAAAGGTATTACGTTTAGATTTATATAATGATTTAGAATTTTTATCCCATGTCACCTGAGCAAATAATTGCCGAGCGTATATCGTCTATGGGCACAGCAGGGATAAAAAAAATAGACCTGCGCAAAGAATTCCAAGACATGGAAATTGATGTTCTGATAGATCGTCTCGTGACGTCTGGTGATATCTCTGTCGATAAGAAAGGTACAGCATATTACTGTTGGCATAAAGATTATTATATTCAGAATCTGTTAAATACAGATCCAAAGTTCAGATTTATTTATGAGGCAGTTAAGCATCTGGAGCTGTCTGTTAATAGAACATCTGATGGCCTAGCGAAAACCCTGGAAACACTTGATAATAATTTTAAGAATTCTGAGAAATTGACTGCGACAAAAAATCTGGATAGTGTTTCGTGCGTACGTATTAATAATGAACCAACAATGCAATTAGACCTATTCAAAAACGAATTTGATCTGGCTATTGAAAATCATTCTAGTTCAATTGGCTGGGTAGAACTATCAAAAGTGAGAAATGAGTTATGCAAAAAACATAACATATCAAATGAAGTTTTCTATAGTTTTGTTGAGCAATTAACAAATTTGTACCATGATAAATACGAATTATCTACAGGTGGTTATGAAGGACTGACTGTCAGAGGTCTGCTTCATGGATTTGTGAGGTGTATATAGTGTATCCTTATGGTTTATTACAAAATCCATATCCTAGTAGTCCCACACCGACATTAATCGATGCTCAAGTTTTAGGAGGAAGAAGACATAAGGAAGCAAAGATTGCTGTGCTATCATGTTTTGATGATTTGAATTCTAAAGTTACTGGTATTGCAGCAACTGACAAGGATTTTCGTTTAATTACTCTAATCCAAGATGTTGGATCGGGAAAGACACACTTGGCTTTGCACATCAGAGGATTGCAGAAGATATGTGATAATGCTGTTATATCATACGTTGACCTATCTCAAGTTTTTCCACGAGACATCTATAGTCTTTATGCGGCAATGCTAAGAGGCTTTGATAAAGAATATATCTACAGCCTAAGAAAAGCGATTGTTTATTATCTTAAAGACAAGGCAGAACAGAATAATAAGCGAGCAAAGAAATTTTTCAATAATGGGCTCGTTGATCTTATCACAAGGAAAAGTATCTCTAATAAGGCAGAACAGATTTTGGATGGGACAATGGTTCCAAACTATTCTGCAATGAATCAGATGTTAATAGGAGAATTCTCGGCAGCTGAGGTATATGTTATGAAATTAATAATCAGAGGAAAATTTAGAGATGATGCTTATAATATTAGAAACATGGAAGATATTATTACCAGCATATCAGCAATGGCTAATCTAAATCTAAAATTTTTAAAGAAATTGACTATTCTTCAAATTGATGAATTTGACTCTGATAAAAAATCATTAGATTTTGTTAAAGCAGTCATTAATACTCACTTGCCTTCGACTGTATTAATGTTAATTTTGACACCTTCTTCATATGAAAATATACGTAAAGAAGATAGTTCTATTTTTGATAGGTTAGAAAAAGCAAACTACAAAATCGATCTAGCAGGTTCAAATACATTAGAAGAGATACTTGATATCATACTTGAATATGTGAGACATTACGATCTTCAAAAATGTTTTAAATTACAAGATGAAAACGAACTCTCAGCCAAGATAAAAGTAATTTATGATGAATTCTCTGATTTTAGAAACGTAAGGTCAATGACTAATATATTATATCATGCAACAGAAAATGCTGCAAAAAGAAACGCACAAATTATTGACGAAAAAGCCATAGATGATACAATTAAAACCACTCACCCAGGGCTAAGAATTAGAGGAAGTATAATGGGTGTTCCACTTTCGGATTTTATAAAAATCAGAAGCAGTTCTAATGATATTCAAATGCTAGAATCAGATGTTCGCGATGCAGTAAAAAACCTCTTGAACTATGCCCACGACATGGGAAGCGTAGCTAAATTTGAAGCTCCAAATGGAAGAGACTCTGGAATTGATGTTATTTATAATGATACATCTGGAACTAAGGTAGCAGTTGCTGTAGTGATAAATAAAGATCATGCCAAGAATTTTGATCAGATTTCTAATACAGTAAAATCTGTTGGTTTTGCAGATAAATTACTAATATTAACTAATGCAAACACTAATACCGGAACTGATGGAACGACCGTGGTTAATATTGATCGATGCAAAATGACTGATCTAATTTACTTTAGCAGTAAATACAAAAATAATGAAATACTACATGATGACTTGAATCGTGCTTTAATGCTAGCAAAATCCATAAAACTTTGTTAATTAATCTAATTATGGTATCGCACTAATTTTAGACTCCAAACTTATTTAAGAGAGAATTACGATCGTTGCGCTGTGGACAAGGAAGAAAGAAACGATAAAAGTGACGAAAATTTTGAAAATCCCTATTATGATGTATTTCGATGCAACATATGTGGTGAAGATGCAGACTTTGTAGTTCAACTGGAACTTGTAAAAGAAAGGAGCAACTACAATATTATCGAATCAGTAAACCAAATGCCATTTTACTTGTGCGAGAGTCATGAATATCTTTATAGGAAAATGCAAACTAATATAGATCTAAAAAATTACTTTCTTGAAACACTCAGAGAGAATCAATAATAACTCTCTAGGATTATTGCGATATTGATTTAATTATTTATTTTATTAGTATGGCAAAAAATAGAAGATTTGAGACCCTTGAAGATTTTTTAAAGAATTTGCATAGAGAAGGGATTACTCTAATGGATTATAACGGACAGAAGATCCCTTGTATCCTTATAAATCCAGATAGGTTCCAAGAAATTATGGGCTCCATTTATGGAAAGAAATTAGCAGTCGATACATTACTAAATGTATTCCATGATGGTCAAGATGTTTTTGTAGATGTTAAACTGAATTTTCTTAATATAGGTATTGAGGAGAATTATCTTCTATATGCAAATGATATATTAGAATTCTTTGAATCTCTAGCGAGAACAGGAATAATTGGCATCGCTTCAAACGCTTCTTATCCTCAGAATACCTCGAATATCTTCATGATTCAGCTTCCTAAAAGGGAGGCAGCAGAAAATGCACTAAGAATAATTAAAGATAATGCCAAAAACACAAAAAGATATACAGATGAAAGCCGCTATATCTAATAAATAGAGCCTAGTCTTTATGTTGTCTGTGATGGATAACAGAAATGGCAGAAAGAGCAAAAATAAGAAGGTAGAGCATTGTAGCACCACGAATGTTATGAACACAAATCGTGAAAATGCTTCTATTGAAGACCATAACAATAGCAATCATAAAAATGAAGGCAATATTGACAATAATATAGTACCAACTGAAATTGATATCCATTTTCAAATGTATGGTAAGCATGCGTGGGAGGTCGAATATGGCGACAGGTGTCCTATCTGTGAAAAAAGGATAGATGAGTTGGGTTATTGTGCTTGCGGTAGCCAAGGGGAGTAGGTTATAGATGATATAATATTGTGCCGCGCCAAGTACCATAACGATGAGAAAAAGAAAAAACAAAAACCAAAATTAAGATAGAAATATTACTATTATTAGAGTAATTGTCCTTTTTTCATTATAATAGATAATATTTAATCATACAGAGAATCTTAAGATATAATTCCAATCATAAATTGTAAATCTTCAGGTTCATATAAGAGGAGCAATGCGACGGCCGGGATTTGAACCCGGGTTACCAGATTGGCAATCTGATGTCCTAGACCAAACTGGACGACCGTCGCAGTATTAACCCCATCAAGTAGTATAGGGCATTGTCATGGTCTTATTTTTGCTTTAATAAACTCTTCGCGGCGCTTATCATATGGTTAATGAAAGGGTGAATCAGAACACAACTGTTCATAGTCTCGCGTAAAACAATTAGATTGCGCCATGGCGTTGGCATTCTTCTCTATTTATTAAAGGCATTTATTATTCTCATATGCCACACACATAAATGAAGTATTTAAAAATTATTTCTATTATGGATGTCTCACTTAAATCCTATGAATATCTCCATTAAATAACAATAATATCTTAGCATAGCAAAATAGTCATAATATTTGAAAACATTTGCATTTCCCAATTCGTCAATATCATCTAGCATTGCCAAGCAGTACGGTTATCATGAATGGTTAATAAGCAGATTTCTTCAATTCGTGCCTAATGTGAAGGGCCTAATAGAGAAGATGGAGATGAAGCCCAAGTTATATATTAGGACTAATACGCTGAAAATCAAAACTAAAGATCTCAAGGAAAGACTTGTATCTAAAGGCTTTGAATTAGAAGATACGATACTGGATGATGTTTTAGCTGTTAAAAAAGAAACTTTTCGAACCGGTGCAACTACGGAATATTTACTTGGTTATTATTATATACAGGATCTCAGCTCCTGTCTAGCAGTGGATGCCTTGGATGTCAGAGAAAACCAAACTGTTTTAGATATGGCTTCTGCTCCAGGTGGAAAGACAACATATATATCGCAGAAAATGAAAAATACTGGAATTCTTGTTGCATTGGAAACCAATGCTAGAAGAATAAGAGCCTTACTATTTAATCTCAGGCGGTGTGGTGTAATAAATACCTGCATCTTTAAGATGGATGGTAACAAAGCAATGGATCTAAACATGCGGTTTGATCGTGTGATACTAGATGCGCCATGCAGTTGCGAAGGTATTATTGCAAAGGATAAATCGCGAAAGACAAACCATAAACCAGAAGATATAGAATTTTGTGCAGGTCGTCAGTCATCGTTGATAGAAACGGCCATTAGAGTAGTCAAACCAGGCGGATTACTAGTATATTCAACTTGTTCTTTTGCTCCAGAAGAAAATGAAATTATTGTAAATGTTCTTTTAGAGAAGCTGAAGAATGTTGAAATAGAGCCAATAAGTTATGGAAGTGAGGGTTTGACGAATTTTGGAGTACTTAATTTTAATCCAGCATTGAAGAACACGAGACGATTTTATCCACATATTCATGATACTTTAGGATTCTATATTGCAAAATTGCGCCTTCCGAATTAGATCAAATGTACAGATTATTGACAAGAAAAGAGTTAACAACAATGAAAAGAGCATTTGACAAATGGGGAGTTTTTGATTTTTTTAAAGATAAATCTATTCTAGTAAAAGAAATAGAAAATTACAATATTCGTGAAGTTTACCTTTTGTCAAATGAGATAGAAAAAATAGCCTTGTTAAAGCAACCATCGTATGCTGGCTTAATGATTGGTCAATTAAAAAAACAATTTTCACTCTCGATAGAAGGGGCAGACCTTGTTTCTAAAATATCGAAACAATTTCCATATATCATTGTCAATGAAACAGCAGAAAAATCTATCCTTTATGGAAAAAATGTTTTCAGTAGGTCAATTATATCGACTTCGAAGATGATAGATGAGAATGAAGTGGTGATTATTTTAAACTCGAAAAGAGAGACGATAGCTGTCGGTAAAACAAGATTTGCAGATAATCTTTTATTGCAAGAGGACAAAGTTGTAGTGACTACTATGATTGACGCTGGCTTGTATTTACGGAGCGAAGGAAAAATAAAAGACAAAAAATAAATGGAGTAATCTGCATAACAATCTTTCTCTGATAAAAAGACCAATTTATGTTAGTTAGTTTGAACAGCGTGTGCTAAAGAAGAACTCTATATACTAAATGTGTGTGTTGTCAGACGACAGTAAGTTAAAATGTGATTCGCACTTAAAGAAGAAGAAATTGTTATACATATACTCCTAGATAATTAGAATCTTTTTAGAGGTTTCCTTTCCTTGTTAATTCTTTCAGGACTTGAATTTCATTTCCATAATCTTTTGCAGTCTGTGCTTTTGCTTCAAGACCTCGTTCAGTCTTTTAAATATTTTCTTCTATTTTTCTATTAAATTGAATGGAGTTAGGTTAAGAGGTTGCTGAACTTTATTCAACATTATTATTGAAAATGCTCATTTTGCATATCTTATGATTTTGCCCAAGCGTTCTAAGAGATAGTCATAATTGATTGGTTTTCGAATAAAGCTGTCCTCGTCTAAACTATTGAATATGTCGGTATTTACTCCATAATACATCTCGCCATCTGTAATAAAACATACTCTAACTTTCTTGTCTCTCTTTCTTATCTCTCGACATAATTGAATGCCATTTAATTTTGGGAATTTGATATTTAAAATTATTAGACTGAATAAATTGGACGGGAAATTCTCAATTGCTATAAAAGGATCATCAAAGTATCAACAATGAATCTATTGTGTTCTAAGATTGTCTTAAGTAATAGATTAGAATCGTGTTCATAATCGAGAACTAAAATTCTCTTCTTTTTATCTTAGTCATCTCTGTATATCTTTCGACCTTATCTTAAAATAACGATCTTCGAAATATAATACTATAATTATCAATATTATAAATCATTGGCATCGCTTTGTTATAACTAATATTTACTAAGGCATAAGATCTAATGCCATCTTCAATCCTGTAATCTCTTTTTCTATTACTTTCTTATCTACTTTATCCTTTGTGTATTTCAAAAGTCTTTGACATGCTT
>DATFPS010000061.1:0-8044 GCA_035264705.1 Nitrososphaeraceae archaeon
ACATATTTCCTTATAATATCAATTACCTATAGGCAACATTTCCCGTATCAGGCAAGGCAGCAAGCAGCCGCAGTTGACCACCAAATCGCGGATTTTCATAAATAAATTTTTAGTCCCAGCATATTCTTTTCTTCTTCTTCTTCTTCTTCACGATTCCCATTTATCAAAAAAACTTTATCAATTATTCGACCAAATATTATTTATAAGGCTTATTGTTGCTGCATATGCACAGAGATTAAATCTATATAATCAAATTTGAAATGATTGAGGGAACGTGTTAACGAGCATCAGTATTATCAGAAACACGCTACTTTGCAAGTGAAAATATTGGACTCTTGCTTACTCGGATTGCTTTTTTTACAGGTAGCATTATTTTTATGAATCCTCCTTCTTTCCAACTTTTAAGATTTCTTTCAAACTCTTCATATATTCCTAGATTAAAGCATGCAGTGGGATCGTTTTCAAAATCGCAGATTTTTTTATTGTTTATATATTCTCTATGCAATTTTTGCAACCATTGATCAATTATTTCAGGATGTTCAGTCAAAATGGTCTCTACAACCTCAGAAGTGTAGACAGCAATCTTGGTTGCAAGTAAGGCATTTGGCACCAAGTCATATCCTCGCAAGATCAGTCCAAGAGAATCATCCTTCAACATTTCAGACATAACTAATATATAGATTTTCGAATTATTAAACTATTAGTGTTTATGATATTATAATTATTCTACTATAACAATGAAAAAGATAAGATATGGTGCTTTAATAGGCGCATTTAATCAAAAAAATTATATATCAGGTAGAGTAGCAGAGCCATCGAGTTGCATTATCATCTGCCATTCAATTACAGCGCCGGTTATCAGAAGAATTACAATAATTCCGATTTCAATAATAGTATGGATAGCATATTCTCTCCATGGTTTTTTCTTCACAAGATTGTATGTAAGCATACCACTTCTAGATATTGCCAAGCCATAAGCAAAAATTTCCATAATTCCAAATGGTGTGAGTAAAATTGCTAGTGGAGGAACATTCTGAAGATAAGAAGAGCTTTCTGCCAGTGCACTGAATACCAATCCTGTAGAAAAACCAGAAAATATTCCTAATCCTATCCCAACTATGGGAACAAACATAACAAGTGCAATCATGACGTTATTGATGAAAATTCCATTTTGATCAATATCTTCGATTTTTTTTATAAATTCCCCTTTTACATCCTCTGCTTCCTCCTTGTTTATATCAACTGCAGATCCAACAGAATAAGCAAGCAAAAAAGCAATTGCGCCAAATGCCAAATATATAAAGCGCCGTTTAAAGTTAAAACGCAACGTGCAGATATGACATTTTATTCTATAATTAGTTTTGTCAATTATAGAAATATAATTAAATATGATATCCAAAGTAAAATCAGCTCAGTACCTTGGCCTTACAAAGAGAAATTTCTAACGCAATATCATATGCCACTAGCAAAGGCTATCAGATGCATCCTGATGCTTTTGCGATGCTTAAAGGTCTTGATAATGATGTTGTAAAGATAGTACAAGACATCATCAAAATGAAAATCAAACAAAATGAAAATTCTCTTATCAAGGTAGATGATATTAAGAATCATATTAATCAAGAAGAAGATAAAGTAGCTGTCATTAATTTTGGGAATATTGGTAAAATTGATGATACTAAGATCAATAGACTATCAGCAGTAGAAGCAGCAGCAGCAGCAGCAGCGGTTGTAGAATATTCTTCTTCTTCTTCTTTTGATCAGAATTCCTATAAAATAATCTTAGACCCCACTCCTAATATTAACACTGGAGAAGGAGTCGAAGGTTATGCTGCACTCTTTCGTAGTCGCTTTGAAAAATCTCATCGCATATTGGCATTACGACCAGAAAGTAAAAGAATTGTACAAATTGCATCTGTGAAACATAATACAAATAATGCAAAGGCAGGAAATTCATACAGCAACAGGACGGAAGGGAATTTCGTCAGGAAACCTTCTTCTGTTGTAGCTGGTTTACTGATGTCAAAGCGTTCAAAAAAGAACGGAATAGAATTGGTAATTGATGACTACAGTGGAACAATGAGTGCACTTGCGGTTACTGAAGAACTAAAGAAACTTGCGATAACACTTACGCTTGACCAGATGGTCATGCTAGAAATTGATAATAATAGTAATAAATCTACCCAGGGTTTCACTATAAAGAATCTAGCTTCTCCCGATATTCCTGATCATCTTCCTAATAGATCTAAAGCAGAATATTATGCAGTTTTAATTTCCGATTTACATGTGGGTAGTAAATATTTTATGGAAACAGAATTTATAAGATTTTTAACCTGGCTTTCATCAAGTGAAGATGAACTTATACGCAAAATTAGATTCTTATGTATTGGCGGAGATTTAATTGATGGTATCGGGATATTTCCTAATCAGGATAAAGAATTGCTTGAACTCAATACTAGCAAGCAAATGGCACATGCTATAGATTTGCTTGCCAGAATCCCAAAACATATCAAGGTTTTTATAATTCCTGGCAACCATGACCCAGGTCGAAGGTCTCTACCGCAGCCTTCATTGCCGAGAAAAGACGCTGATAAATTATACTCCTTTGAGAATTTTACAATGCTTGGAAATCCTGCCTTCCTCGAATTAAATGGTGTAAAGGTATTGATGTATCATGGACAGAGCCTAGATGATATTATTGCAACAACACCTGGCCTAAGTTATTCGAAGCCGGCAGAAGCAATGAAAGTATTACTGAAGGCTCGTCATTTATCACCGATATATGGACAACGGACTCCTATAGCGCCTGAACAAGAAGACATGATGGTGATTGCAGAAGTTCCTGATGTATTTCATTCAGGACATGTCCATGTTATAGATGTCGAAAATTATCGTGGAACCCTGATCGTCAATTCAGGCACCTGGCAGGCGCAAACAAAATTTCAACAGACAATGGGTATTGTCCCAACTCCGGGATTTGCAATTCTCATTAATCTGGCTACCCTACAGCCATTTCAGATGGACTTCAATCATTAATCATCAATAATGCCGAGAGAATTGGATCGTCTTTCAATGCTTCTTTAATAGTTAAAACTGGAACAGTAATTTTGATTCTCTGTGATCTACCATATCGTCCTTGGCTCATTATATTACTCATTACAAGACCAAGTTGATCAAGTTCACTTATTATTTGAGTTATACGGCGTTGTGTAAGTGGTTCTTGCTCTGTATGTTTACATAATGACGAATAAATTTCATATACTTCACCGGTATTGCCAATTTTTGATTTCATTATTGCCATTATTATTATCTTAGTATGAGTAGTAGAGTTTTTTAATATCTCAAAATTAGTATCTTTCTCTATTTTTTCTTGAGCTAATCTAATATGTTTTTCTTCTACCTTATCTGCCTTTTCTCTTTCGGCAATTTCAGCAGCAACTCTTAAGAGATCAATTGCTTTTCTTGCATCACCATTTTCCTTTCCAGCCATTGCTGCACACAAATTTATTGCTGCACCATCAATAGCATCATCGTTGAATGCAACTCTAGCTCTATCTATTAGAATCTTCTGTAATTGTTCTACTTTATATGGATTAAATACCATTTCCTCCTCACTCAAACTGCTTCTGACACGGGGATCAAGCTTATCTTTGAATGTGAGGCTGTTAGATATACCAATTAAACTAATAAATCCCCCTTTGGAGATTCTTTCGTTTGCCCTTGTAAAATTATACAAAATATCATCACCATTTTTATCTACGAGTGAATCAATTTCATCGAACACAAGAACAACATTTAGTTTTTTCTTTCCAATAAAATCAAGAATTCTATCTGTCGCTTCACCCATCGACAGTCCTGTGAAATGCACTTGTAATTTCTTTTCCTCTTTGTTAATTCCCATATCCTCAGCTATTTCATAAAGTACTTTGTATGCGGTATTTGCAGATTTTGTATTTATAATTGGTACTATAACTTCTAATTTTAGTTCCTTGGCTTTTTTGTGTAGATGTTCTATTACTTTTTTAACTACTGCAGTTTTACCAGTACCTGGTTTACCAAAGAGTAACAGATTTGATGGTCTGGCGCCTTTGAGAACTACAGATAGCGCCTGTGCGACTGTTTTAGTTTCTTCATCTCTAAATGGAAGATTTTCAGGAACATAATCTATTGTTAATGTTCGACGATTTTTTATCAAGGTTTTTCCTGTAGCAGCCTTTTCAAAAATATTATCAAGAAAGTCTTCACTCATATTTATCTACACACACACACCCCTATCTTTCTCTTCCAGCATAAAAAGAAACCTTGTTAATATTATGTTAACATATTGTTAACAAATTGCTTTTAAAGCATAAAATTTAATTTTGTTGATTAAATAATAAAATAATATATCTTTATTGTATCAAACTATGAGGAAAGGCTTGGACAAGAAATGATAGGGTGCGCCTTGCCATGAAAATTATTACATTGACAGACTTGTTAACACAAGGTTTGATAAAATATAAAAACGGTTGATTATGACCCCCCTATTTCCACTGGAGTGTTATAATTGCTGTTAACAGTGTTAATATGAACAATTAGACCCCATTATTTCCACTGCAACTTTAAGATTTCTTGTTGTTATAGATTAATTAATTAACAAGCTTCTTCTGTTAATAACTTTAGGACCATCTCATGTAGAGTTAACAAAAACTAAGCTAATTGTTATCACAGTTATTACTACCGCTGTTAAGTTGTTAATGTGTTAACTTGTCAACAGGTAAAGATACTCTAGATTGAGCGCAAGTAAAAAGAAGATAAAGATACAACTTGAAGATGCAGAAGGAGGTAAGTATAATCTTTCACTAGAGGGTAATGTGTCAAAAGAAAAGATAATGAAAGTGTTTGAATTAATGGATCTCATAAATCTAGATGGAAAGAGTAACAATGGATATAATGATACAGAAATCCAAAACAAGAACTTGGCATCAGTTGGCTCAAAGATTTGGGGTATAATAGAACATAAATTTCCGTATAGTACTTTTACGTCATCTGACATTCTTGAGATATATGAAGATGAATATAACGAGCCCATTCAGCTTAGTATAATCTCTACTTATTTGTCAAGATATTCTGATAGAGGTAAACTGGGTAGAAGTCGCAAAGGAAAAGAATGGATATATAAAATCACTAGGCCATCGCAGGTAATTGAGAGTCAGTCGAATCAGCATGAGTCTCAGATCCATCATATACAATCCCGCCATCTTTCCCATGATGTCCCATCAACTGTATACGACCTGCATCAGTAATACTATATTTAAAGGGTTTACTATTGCTATCCCTAATCACCAATTTGGAATCGTAAAGTTTCTTCATGAGACGTGATGTGTGCTCCCGTGTTCTTCCAACAGAGTGCTGGATTTCTCTCGAAGTTCTCGGTCTCTCATCCAACATTTTCAATATGAAATCCATAGTGCCATTATATGAATCTGGATGTCTCGAGACAGTCACTGGCGCTTGTGTGATACTAGTCAGATTACTCACAGTGGACATGTGATTATGCTGTTGTTCTAACTGTGAGTCCTGGTGTGATGTTGGGTTTTGTTTATAGGATTTCGTGTTAATATTGTCAGTCTGAGAGGAAATATGGGAGATATCGCGTTGCATCCCTCGCAGTTCAATTGTGTCTATTCTGACACGTAATTCAGAAATTGCTTTATCGTAATGATTTAATCGACGAGTATATTCTGAGACTATTGATTGAATAGTCTTTTCCTCTCTATTAAATGGAATTTGAAATATTTCTTTCAACTTCATATATGATATCACACTTATGATACCTACAACATATGACATAATAGATATAATAACATCCAAATTAATACTAGAAATATCACTCATATCACGTTATTTTATTGTTGACAGTGATATAACTTTATAGAATAATAATAATTTACAAAGTATTCATTCTTTTAATTAACTCATCAATAGTAAATATCACGCTACGACTTCGAAATATTTGAGAAATATCACTACTTTTGTTATCAAACATCACGATAAGTTGTTCGCTAATACGTTCAATTGCAGCAAGTGTTTGGTTGTCTATTACAGTTAGCGATCTAAGTAATAGCAGGCTATATAGTAGCTTCCTGACTTTCTCCCTACATTGTTTTATCTGTCTATAGTAGGCACCAGAAGTCATATTCTTTGGCCGCTCTGCATTGTTTAATCTTTTAGAAATAATATCTATTTGTTTTTTAGTAAATAAAGAATTTACAATGATATGTGTATAAACATTATAAGAATTAGATTGATCTTCTTTCATGAAAAGCTATACAAGTTTGTATAGCTAGTTAATTAAGTTTAAAAACTTTTTGAACTGTGGTACTATATAACCAAGTTAAATACAGCATATATAAACAATATGTCAATAGTCTAGATGTTATAAAGTAAGATAATATATATTATTTCAAATCATAAAATAATATATGTATATTATTATTAAAAATTACAATAATATTAAAAATATTTTCTATTAATTTTGCATTATGCAGGAAACTTAGGCTTTACCTGTTATCTGCTATGGATATTGTCATAATTCTATACTATTCTTCTAAAGTCAACCTTAATGAAATTCTTCAGCGGTAATCACTTTTAATTGAACTATGATTACTACCAATCAACCAACTCCCATCATCAAGTAAAATCAAACGGCTGATCGGATAGAATAATATTATAAGTATTAGAAGGAATATTCTATTGTGAGCAGTGATAAAAATATCAAGGATGAAAAAGAAATTACCTCTACTAACGCAGTAACTCCTACAACTGGGGATACAAAAGAAGAACAAACATCAGTGATAAAGCCAGAAACCACAGGTATCAATGGCGAGATTATGGTAATTACACCGCCACCGATCAAATATTCTAAGGTTGTGGTACTGCGACCATCTTCCCAAGAAAAAAAGGAAGGGGATTATGACTCAATCTCACATAAGGCTAAAGAGACAAGTAAATCACTCAAACAGACGGTTTCTGCAGTAAGTGAAAAAGCAAAGCTTGGCAATAATAATGTAGAAAAAGACAAGAAGGTAAATAAAACTGAACAATCTTATAAACAACCAGATAGGGAAGGTATCGACGCACAAAACACAGCTGCTATTCCTGTTAATGAAGAGAGGTTCTCAATTTCAAAAAATACCGTTAGCGAAGATGTAAAAATAGAAAAAAGATGGATCAGCGCAACAAGAAAAGTTGAGATACCTGTACCATATGAAGAAGTATTTGTCAATGATAAAGTAGTAAAATTATTTGTTGAGAAAGATGATGACAATATACTATCAAAACTAAAAGATAAGATCCTAGACAGTATTGATAGGGATAAGAATAAGCAGCAGCAGACAATATCACAACAACAAAATGAACCAAGAGGAGAATTGATTCCATTGTTCGATGATAACGACAATAATCAAATAACTGAAAAGGTAATTCCTATCTTGGGTGAGGAGATAGTGGTTAGTAGAAGGACTGTAAAAATAGGGGAAATAGTAATAAAGAAGAGAAGAG
The DNA here is from genome assembly GCA_035264705.1 of Nitrososphaeraceae archaeon. Classification (GTDB taxonomy): domain Archaea; phylum Thermoproteota; class Nitrososphaeria; order Nitrososphaerales; family Nitrososphaeraceae; genus JAJNBK01. The sequence continues at coordinate 7,540 of DATFPS010000061.1, forward strand.
TTACTGACAATAAGAAAATCCAGATAGACGTTAAAAAGGAAAAGGTAATGTTAGAATATCCTGATGGAAATACAGAGCAAATAACACCATAAATAGTGGGTTAAGACAAAAATAGAAAAACATCATCAATTAAAGCACAAAATCATAGATAATATTCCTAAAAATTTAATTAATTCATTAATTTTCATTTAATCAGTACTATATTTTCATTGACTAACTTTGGAGCAGCACTTCTTTAATATTCCTATAAATATTCGTATGTCTGAATTATTCATCAGTAATTTATAGGACCATATTGTGATGTAAACGTAAATCGATAGCGATGATATATAACTATAAACAATCGAGAAATAACCTCAGACGGACTGTTGAAGATTATATTGTAAACGAACTTAGAAAGCATGGCACATTATGCTTTCCTCTTATAGACTCGGAAAACTTTTTAAATGCATCTTCTATCGCCAAAAAGGCTGAATTAATGGGCGCCTCTGGCATCTTGGTTGGT
>DATFPS010000062.1:0-3048 GCA_035264705.1 Nitrososphaeraceae archaeon
TACATTACAAAAGTACAGTCTAATTTTATATTTTAATCATAGATGTATATGTTCTACATTGTCGTTTACTCTTATTTGATTATTCTATCATACGGGATCTGAATAACTTTGATACTCAATCTATCTGTTGGAACTTATCTATATCTAATGTAAAATATTACAAGGGTTTATATTACAATAACTATATATATATTTATATATGATATTAATAATCATGGAGTTGCACTAATTTTTGCAAATGAATAACTTTGAAAACTGAAACGATGAAATCTTCTAAAGGCATTCGAATCTCACAAATTGTACTTGGAGGTATTGCCATAGCACTGTCACTTGCAGTTATCGTAAATCCTGGAGTTGGTATTGCAACTCTAACTTTCCTGCTCTCTATTACATTACTAGTTGTAGGAATTGAGAGGTTAGTTACAGGTATTGCACTATCAAAACATTCAAAGTCGTCTCGATTTGGAAATATTGCTCTAGGTGCTTTAGCTGCTATATTAGGAATTGCAGTTCTGGCATTTCCTCTATTTACAACAGGTGTATTAGTTAGTTTGCTAGCTCTTGGTCTGCTTTTCACAGGAATTGCAAGAATCATTCATGGCATCTCGGATAAGAACATTTCAAAATGGTCAAAGGGCTTTCTTGTAGGTGTAGGTATATTGTCTTTGTTAGTATCTTTTATGGTCTTTGCATCTCCTGCATTAGGAGTGTCTCTTTTGACACTCGTATTAGGTATTAACCTCCTAATAATAGGAATACAAAGTGTTGCATATGCTATATCAGGTCATCAAAGAACATATAATCCAACTACTGCGACTGTCGAACATGGAAGATAAAAAAAGATAGAAGAGTGACGAGATCTAATCCTCATTTTTTGTAGTGGTGTTTTAATTAAAGATACACTTTACAATAGAATAATCCAAAAGAAGTAAGAAATGCACAGATCCCATAGTAGAGTCTACACAGACAGGCTATGGACACAGATAGAAGCAATCCTGTGGCTATTGGCGCAAATACTACTCTTAGAAGGAGAATGCAGCAACAAAGACAAAATTAATTCCACACATATGACTAATGATGATATTAGATGTTCTGTTTTATATAATTCTTAACTAAGAATAAATCAAGTAGACTTAATCGAAGGGCAGTATATGAAATGTCATCTCATATCTTAATAGATGATGTGTGATTTACCGAGATTGTGTGGAAGATCGGAATCAATCTTATTTTCTATTATGTTCCAATTGATATTCCACTCCACATTGCTCTGAACAAAACTCACTGGAATTGCTGTCATCCATAATATCGTCACCGCAGTTTTTACAGATCCTTTTTTTATTCATATAGTTAGGACGGTAGATTTTGTTATTACGCCTTTCTATAGTAAGCCTTTTTTCTACATTATAAAACACAGGCATGGAAAAAGAAGAGGAAAAAATACTAACAAAGCATTCAATAGGAAAAAAAGGAGTCAACCTAAGCACACGAATGCAATTCTCAAAAGTGAAGAATAATGTCCCTAGCGATAATGCTGAGGGTAAAAATAGAAGAATAAGAAAGTAGCAACAGCAGCACCAGACGAATGGCAGGTAAATGAGTTATGCCTAAGCCGATAACGACGAGGATGAGGAAGAAAATGCAGATGAGGAAATTGTGGAAATAAGTACTGCAGAATATGAATCTGGATCCGAAAAAAGGAGGAGCTGTTGAATGCATAGAATGAATAGGACACAGATAAAGAGCAGGTGCAGAGATGCATTTGCAATCATTCTCATAATGGCAATTGCGTTAGGTGCAGGTACATTAGTCGTCATGATATTTCATTTTGCGGTGTATATTCACAACAACAAGAACAAGTCCACCCCTTTATCATCTACTCTTTAACATCTTATGCTGTCTTATATAAGCAATGAAATCTGCTCAAATTAAGAATTACGGAGGCAGCGAAGTTATCGAGATTAACCAAAGCACATGTGAACCAACTGTATCTTCTGGAAAAGATTTTGGATTTTATTTTTTATGAAATAACGAGACGAAAAACAGGTTATACACTTCTTAATCTAATGGTAGATAAAAGAAAATATTGCACTCACGCCATCATGATTTTTTGTACCATATGTTGCCATCATAACTACAATAATACTTTTTGAAATATAGACTCGATTTTTACCATTTTAATTAGGGATTTTTGTCACCTTCCATATTACTCCAGTATTTGGATAATACCATGGTAAAGGTTCTGGGAGTAAAGTATTATTATCATCAGGCAGAGTTGTTCTTATTTCAACTTTTCCAATGCTTGCAATATACAATACGTCTTGCTTTTTATTGAATGCTATCCCAACTGGTCTAAAACTAGAATCAGAGAATTTGAGTGATAGAAATGCGCTATAGTTGTTAGTTTGTGTATTGAACATTACCACTTTTTGTCCCACAATTTTTTCTTGGTTCTTTATGCTTTTTAGAGAATGTGAGATAGGTACCATTATTCCAAATTCACTTATAAAAGCCATACCTTCTAATCCAAAATTATTAGTGTTATTATTATTGGAAGAAGAAAAGTCAACTTGTGCCAATGCAGAACCAACTTCAAGTTGGACTAATGGTTTTTCGACTGGAGGATGATTTTGCATTAAAAACTCTAGGTGTTGATTGGTATTAGAATTAGGTGATTGGAATTTAGGATCAGTTACTGGTTCTGCATTACCAAAAAAGTCAGGCCAGCCATAGAATTTACCAAGTCCATTTGGATCGGAGATATCTATGCTGTATACTTTTTCTGTATCATTGATTATGGGTCTACTGCCTCTTTCATCTGCACCATTCACAGTTACCAAAAGTTTTGTATTATCAATAGAGGAAAAGGCCATTCCATACGCACTTCTAAATCCCCATCCAACCAACTTTAGATCTGTACCATCTAAATTAGCACTTAGAATGCAGCCATTACATTTGATATTTCCTTGAATAACCTGTCCTGGATATGTGGGAGTTCCAAATGGCACAAATGCACCTGTAGTTGCAGTATCGTTAGGTTCTGCTGTAAGA
>DATFPS010000063.1:0-4676 GCA_035264705.1 Nitrososphaeraceae archaeon
CGACTTCTGAGGCGTCCTGTAAGAATTTACTTATTACTATAGGGTGGTCGGGACTAACATTTGTTGCGTCACTTAAAAATTGCTCTAATTGTTCTTCGCCCCATACCACTTTCATTGCTGCACCACTTAAAACGTAAGAAGGTCTAACAAGCACGGGATACCCTACTTTATCAGCAAATTCTTTTGCGTCTCCTACTTCTGTGAATTTTTTCCAAGCCGGCTGTCTAATATTGAGTGAATCTAATAGTTTCCCAAACTTTTCTCTGTCTTCTGCTCTATCAACATCTTCACTACTTGTTCCAATAATGTTAACGCCATATTTAGCAAGGTATGGAGTGAGGTTATTTGCTGTTTGACCACCTACACAAGTAACAATTCCACTTGGATTCTCTTTCTCATAGATGTCCATGACTCGCTCAAACGTTAATTCTTCAAAATACAACCTGTTAGAGACATCATAATCTGTAGAGACGGTTTCGGGATTACAATTGATTATAGAAACTTCTTTAATGCCATTCTCTTTCAATGCCCATACCATATTGACTGTTCCCCAGTCGAACTCTACACTGCTGCCAATTCTATATGGACCAGCGCCGAGAACTATTGCACTAGGTTTACTGTTCTCAATTAGTATGTCATCGACCTCCCCGCCATATGTCATATATAGATAATTTGTTTTGGCAGGCCATTCTGCAGATAATGTGTCGATTTGCTTTATGACTGGTTTTATTCCGAACTTCTGTCTTATCTCTCTGCATTTAAATTCATCTAGTCCTAAACATCTTCCAATCTGCCTGTCTGAAAAACCAAATATCTTAGCTTTTTTAATTAAATCAAGATCAAGATTCGAATTTCGCAATTTTTCTTCCGTATCTACAATGTTCTTGATTTTCATTAAAAACCATGGATCAATAGCGGATAGCTGGTTTATTCTATTAATTGTCATGCCAGCCCGAATAGCTTTAACAATGGTAAAGATTATTTCGTCATTTGGATGTAATAATGCCTGTTCTAATACCTCAGTGTTTTGATTCAAATCAGCAACCAAATTATCTGGATTGGCTACCAATCCATCCATGCCAATATCGCACATTCTGATTGCTTTCTGGATTGCTTCCTCAAAATTCCGGCCTATTGCCATTACCTCACCCACTGATTTCATTGCGCTTCCGAGCTTGCGTTTTACAAATTCAAATTTTCTAAAGTCCCATCTTGGCATCTTTAACACAATGTAGTCAAGTGAAGGTTCAAAACAAGCCGTAGTGGCTTTAGTGATCTTGTTAATAAGTTCTGGAAGAGCGTATCCAAGGCCAATTTTTGCTGCCATGTATGCCAGAGGATAGCCTGTTGCTTTACTTGCAAGAGCAGATGATCTAGACAATCTTGCGTTAATTTCTATGGCACAATATTCCTCTGATTCTGGATTTAGACCAAATTGGATATTGCATTCTCCAATGATATTACAGTAGGAGGTTGCACGAATTGCAGCGGATCGCAGCATCTGATACTCAAAATTATTAAGTGTTTGGGAAGGTGCAACAACTATATTGTCGCCTGTATGTATACGCATTGCTAAAATATTTTCCATATTGCAAACTATAATACTACTACCCTTAGAATCTCGCATTACTTCATATTCAATTTGTTTCCAGTGACCTACATATTTTTCAATTAGAACCTGGTGGACTATACTAAGCGAAAGTCCCCGGTGGACTATTTCTTCTAACTCATATTCGTTATATGCAACGCCACCTCCTCTCCCTCCGAGAGTATATGCAACCCGAATAATCACAGGATAGCCAATCTGCCGAGCAATCTTTATTGCTTCATTTACTGTGTAAGCGGGTGCACTCTCAAGTACGGGGACATCACTTTTTAACATGGCATCTTTAAATAATTGCCTATTTTCGGTAATCTCTATACCATTGATTTGAGTCCCTAAGACTCTTATTCCATATTTTTCTATTATTTTGTCTTTATACAGTGATACGCCACAGTTCAGGGCCGTTTGTCCGCCAAAAGCTAACATAATAGAATCAGGTCTTTCTGCCTCAATTACGTTCTCGACAAATTTAGGAGTAATAGGTAAAAGATACACCTTATCAGCGAATCTAGTATCAGTCTGAATAGTAGCAATATTAGGATTTATAAGAAGACTCTTGATTCCGTCTTCTTTAAGTGCCTTTAAGCATTGAGAACCGGAGTAGTCAAAATAGCGGTCATTATTATTGACTTTCGCCTGCTTCTCCGATCTTAATTGCTCCACTACCTAATACGAGAACTTTCTTTATTGTTTCATCTTTTGGCAATTTTCCTCCTCTTCCTAGTCTTTATATCATGCTTTGTTAAAATTGTGGATGTTTTATTTAGTTTATCAGTTCGATTGAAGTCATTTATTATTTCTTTGAATCTATTAAAAATAAACAGGCAGTCATTAGGACCTGGTGAAGCTTCTGGATGAAACTGAACGGCTATGATCGGTTTTGATTCATGTTCTATACCTTCTATAGTATTATCGTCAATATTAGAAAACCATATCCTGAATCCTGTTCTATCAAGGTTTTTAGGATCAATTCCGTAGCCATGGTTTTGACTTGTTATGTACGTTTGATTGCTTCTTAAGTCTATGCAAGGTTTATTCTGTCCACGATGCCCGAATTTTAATTTATAAGTGTCAGCGCCTCCAGCTAAAGCGAGGATTTGATTTCCCAGACAAATACCCAATGTGGGTATTGAGTTCTCAATCAATTCAGTAGCTGTATTCACTGTTGCTTTGCAAAGTTTGGGGTCTCCAGGACCATTACTGATCACAACACCCTGTGGTTCATATGATTTTATTTTTTCGTATGGTGTATCCCATGGAAGACGGATCACTCTATAACCTATCCTAACAATATTACGTATTATACTATATTTAGTACCGGTATCCAATAAAACTATACATTCATTATTATTATTATTAATTCCATAATCACATCGTTGATTAACTGATACTTCTGGCATAAAGTTTTGGCCTTCATAATACTCACTTTTTGCCAAATTTGATAATCTTACATTGTCAATAGAGCCTTTAGAAACTGAAAGAGCTCCATTCATAACACCTTTAACCCTTAACTTTTTTGTAAGCTCTCGCGTATCGATTCCAAAGATTCCAGGTATTCCTTCCTCATATAACCATTCATCAAGAGTTTTGATGCAACTCCAATGGCTAGCAATACGAGATAGATCATGAATCAATAAACCTTTAATCTGAATTTTATCAGATTCAAAATATTTTGGCAAGCCAAATTCATCTTTTATTTCGTAACTAGGAACACCGTAATTTCCAATGAGTGGGTAAGTCATACATAATATCTGACCTCGATAGGAAGGATCGGTGATTGCTTCTGTGTAACCTACCATCCCTGTATTAAACACTATTTCTCCAGCAATTTCGTCACAAGGATGGCCGAAACCTACGCCTGTAAATAGACTACCATCTTCCAGTATTAGTTTTGCATTATATGCAATATATTTCGATTCAAGAGTATGAATTTTAGACCCTTCAAATCTGTTTCAGATAGGGAATTTAAGTTTTTGCTCTGATATGATGGCTGTATTAATTTAACTATAAATCTGATAACAGGCAAAAAAACTTTACCAAAAAAGCGTAGCAAATACATCACAGGTACCTCATAGCAACCGGATGTTCATAAATCTTTTTTGACAAAAAAATAATATGACAACTAGTAATTTTTCTTTACATGGAAAATGAATGATACGCAGGTAAGACAGCTTATCGATTTTCAAGGAGGAATATGGTGAAAAAGATCAACAAAAAGTAAAGTTATATAAATATCAAGTCTTTAGTGTATTACACAAGTGAACCAAGTTCACGAAAGTTCATGAACCGGGTTCACAACTTTTTTACCCACTCTTTTTTGACTGATTTACATTGAAAGTTGTAATACAGAGAGTAGCTTCTAGACTAACCGGTGTAGGAAAACGTTACCACTTAACAGAAACAACGTTATATAAATTATTTAGATTCAAGCAACAGATCAAGAATGAATAATAATATTTAGAATATTAGGTGGGCAAATTTATTATCAGATTGTAATGGTTCGGTGGGATGTAAGTAAGTAGAAAGCAGGATGCATAGGTAATTAATTAATATTTTACTAGAATAAGTTGATTAGTTAGAATTAGAACGCTATCCCATTCTATCTACCATTGTTTTATAGAACAGAAAGATCTTTTATGGTATCTATTTCTTCTTGTAAGAAATAGATAGAGAGATAGAGAGAGTAGCATAGAACAAGTAATACACAGGTTCAATCTGATTGTTGATTTTCATAATGAAATGAGTTTTGAAAAGATGGTTAAATGAACAGAGACCTAGAAAGACATGATACTTATTCGTCATATCAACCAAATTGCTTCCTCGAATCTCTTAATTTAATGTTTAAAATATAACTGAAAATAGCTAGAATTCAACAATCTTGCGATATATCTCAAATCTTTTTTGAATATCGTCCTTTGTAATGGAGAGTAATCTCTTCACTCCAAAATCCTCAACAGCGAATGCTCCCATAACATTTCCATGAACTACTGCTTCCTTGAAACTCCTAACTCTAAGACTATCTTGCTGAGCAAGGTAACCAATAAATCCTCCAGCAAAAGCATCTCCTGCTCCA
>DATFPS010000064.1:0-4228 GCA_035264705.1 Nitrososphaeraceae archaeon
CTTCTTCTTCTTCCTAAAGATACTCTAAGTAAAATTCTTAAACTCAAATAAGCAATTTTTAAAAAATATAATATACCTTTATCTAAGGCTCTTACTCCTTTTGTTTCTTTTAGTAACCAGGAATTCAATCCTCTCATATTATATCATTGTCATTTGCATACAAAAAAGCCTTTAAACTCTTTGAAATATCCATATAGCCGATTTAAATATATCATCATTTGTCTTGAACTTTTTTCAGAATATAAATATTTTATAAATTAACCTACAGATAGTAAATAACGGCAACAATGTTTGTTACTTGACAATAATATATACGTATATATTCAATGAATTATTTTAATAAATTTAACAATTCTATTACTCATTAAATCTTATTTTATGTCTTTTATCATATTTCCAAATTATAGTCAGATATCGATATAAAAGATTAGTGATTAATAATGCTTGTTCTATGAATAGATAAGTATATGCAATGAATTTCTAGAGTATTATACATATTAGAATACAAGTTAAGAAATAATCTACACTATTTATCATTAAGAAAATAGTCTGACATGACAAATGGAGATTTCGAAAAGCGCATTTATTGACAGAACTATTTCTTTTTTGCATCCATTGATTCTCTATTGGTAATACCCTCTGACTGCTCTTGTATATTTAAATCATTAATATATGTTCGAAAAAAGCATTCAAACTTATTCCATGTATACATGGAAGCATTGTCTATGCAAGCATTCTTCATGTATTCTCTATTTTTTATACAATACTCAATTCCCTTAGCAATTTCCTGCGGAATTCTTCTACACATAAACCCTGTATCTTTATGTTTCTGTATCTCCACAATTTCTCCGCTATCATCACAATACACAACTGGTTTTCCATATGCATTGGCTTCAAGTGGCGTGATCCCAAAATCTTCCTCTATGTATGGAGCCAGGAAAACATCACAGTTACTGAATAGTTCTGCCTTCTCTTGCTCAGAAAACTCTTTGACTATGAGCTGCACATTACTTGGGAGAGTTTGATTATTTATATCTTCAATTGTAGAATCATATGGTCCAGCTACCACAAAATCGTAATCAGGGATAATATGTGCCGTCCTTATTATAACATCGATACCCTTCTGTATTACATTAAGTCTAGAAAAAGCTAATATAAAGAAGCGTTCTTTTTTTTTATGCAGCTCGAATAGTGTAGTGCTTTGAGCTTGGGGTATTGCCTCTACCAGGTTACAACCTGGATGGATAATACTAAAGTTGGAGATTTGATTATACTTTTTGAGTCGTGTGCCTACTGTCTGACTGTTGACTACGATGTGTGATCTTTTCAGATTAGGAGTAAGGTAAATACTATCTCCAAGTCTATATATTAGAGTTAATAATAGATATACAATTTTTTTTCGTATTCCTTTCTTTTGTTTAAATGACTGCCAAAATAAATCATAGTATTGTTTGATATGATGCTGAAAATAAATAATGTGATTTCTATGCCTAATGCAATGTGAATCAGGTTGCAGAGTTATACTTATATCAAACCCTGAGAAATCAGCACTAGATATTTTAGCTAAATAGAAGATTCTAAATAGATCCTTCCATTTTCTTGGAAGATATCTCGGCAAGTATTCTTCAATGTTAATGTATTTGACTTGTATTTTATGACCATAAAGTGCATGTATCATATGCTTGATAATTTCATTATTCCCTCCTTCCTTTTGTCTTTCATCGGCAAGGATTAAAACTCGCATACTGGTTATTACGCCTTTAATCCTCTACTCGTACCTATTGTAGAATAGTATAGTTGGGAATGTTGCCTAGCAACAAAATTCCATTTTAGATTCTGCTTAAATGCATTGACGCTTTCAGCATATTTAAAGTAATTTCTGTCTAATTTTTTAATCCCTTTGGAAAACTCATGTGGATTTCTTTTGGCAGTTATTCCTAATCCCTTCGCAGCAAATTCTCTAAAGAACCCCAGGTCAGTAGCTATAAATGGTAATCCATGGGCTAAAGCATCAAACATTACACCTGACCCAGCAGTTACTTTGTAGGGCAATATTGCTGCATCACAAGCATAGAATAATGCAGATAGCTCTTCCTCGCTGAGGAAACCTCTTTGCAAATCCAGGATATTGTCTGCCTTCTCCCATTTGAGATCGAGGTTCTCAATACTATAATGGCCCTTTGAAGAATTTACTACCAGCGTCCATCCATCTGGCATCTTCATCTTTTCTAGAATGTCCCAACCTTTCGTAGCTGTCCTAAATCCATGTGCTAAAGCTATTCGATGTCCCTGTTCTTGCGGTAGAGAAAATTTTTCCCGTGCTTCTTTCTTGTTTAAGGGAGGATATATGGCTGGCTCAGACCCATGATAGATTACATGGCATCTACCACCATTACGATCATCATTAGCACTAGCATCAAGTCTCTCTGACATGTAATGTGAGAACACTATGCCTGCTGTACTCATCCTAAGTTTTTCTTTATTTAAGTTATTGAAGGCCTGATAATTTAGAAAATACTTCCAGAATCTCACCAATGCCCGCGCAGGTATCCCTAATTTTCCTATTCTGCCACTTTTTTTAATTAATGATGCCTGGCTGATCCATTGGCCTAACGAATATCCAGTATGAAATGTCGTGACTATAGGGATTTTGCATTTAGTGTAAAACGGATCAACATATGTCCCACTTTTTTTTGGATCTAATGGATCCAATATTAATCCATATAAACCAGGCTCAAATTGTACATGTACAACATCAGGCTTTAGGTCATTAACTATTTTTAATAGCACATCTGAATTATGGGGATTTTTAGGAGATAGGCCAGAATATTGTCCATCACCTTTCTCATCACATACAACATAGACGTCCAACCCAGCTTTTCTAAGCTCAATTGTAAGGTTTTCTGTGTAACGTCCTACGCCACCTGGCATAGGTGGATATTCTGTAGAGACCATCAGTAATTTCATCGCTGTTTAAATCACCCTACTTTTCATGTAAAGATGTAAAGAGATTGTAATTTTCTTTAGCCGCTCCACATTTGCCCAAATGGATGACCCTCCATTAGCCTTAACAGACCTTGCCTATATGTCTCAAATTGCCTTTTTTTCTCTTCTGTTAATGCATTATTGGAACGTAATAATTCTTCTAATGCATCTAATTGCAATATTCCCATTGGTATCATCAAGTCTCTTTCTTTTCCTGGTGCTGCTTTGTAAAGATAAGGATTTTCTTCTATAGATAATGCTTGTTCTAACCTGAATTGTCTTTTTCTATGTATATAGTGACCACCAAGTATGCTAATAATGGTAAAAACAATTGTAGCCACAATCATAAAAACCCAAATGTTCGAGAACAGGACATTTAGAACAGGGACATTTTCTAAAAGTAGTCTATACTGAATTGTAATCCAATTTGTTATAGCTACAAACAATGCTATATACGCTGAATAAAACTGCCTAGATTCCCAGAATCTCCGTCCTGCCCATTGCAGTATTCCACCATAGTGCTTAAGAGACATAAATTTCAAGTTAATACAATCCTCTTTTGATTATATAGTTTTGGAAAAGATTGTGTTTATTAGTATACAGCAACTTTCAAATAAAATGATTGGCATTTTTCTTTAATATGAGAATAAAAATTCCCTTAGCTTTGGCTCTTCTTTATTTTATTTCCTCTTCTATATGGCTTATACGATTTTTTTATTTTAGAATACACAGAAAGGAATTACTATGAGAAGAAAATTTTGAAGATTTTAGATAATTCTATTTATTGTATATATATAATAAGCTATCTAAGCAATAGATCATGAGACATAAGAAGACCCATCTTTCAAATAGTGCATTTATTAGAGCTGGAGTCGTGCACTATAACATGGAAGCCTACGGAGAGAATCAATAGATTCCCGGATGTGGCGAGCATGTTGGTCTACATTCTATCAAAGCACTTGATGAAATGGGATGTAAGGTTTTCCTTTGTGCAAGTGCATATCCAAAAAAAGAAGAAACTATCAAAAGGATAGGAATTGATATCGAAGACTCCATAGATGGATTTGTAAAGGCTATTAGCCGTAATGAGATACTTCCATTTCTTGGAGCCTATCAGAGAATGGTGTACACTTACTCTTTCTTCAAGAAACTGATCAAAGAACATAAACTTGATTTTGTTCTTGTAACTGGAGGATCAACTCTTATTCCCAAGTCCATGGCAGATAAAACCATTGTCTATGTT
>DATFPS010000065.1:0-2571 GCA_035264705.1 Nitrososphaeraceae archaeon
GTCGTAGATATTCTATTTTTATTGATCCAATTATTGCTAAAGCCCGTCGTCATTACAAATTAGGTTGATAAAATGACGTTAAATTACAATGTCATAATTGCATAACAAAGTAGTAATATTTTCTAAACGTAGAAATAGTCAAGAAGTCCTTGACTTTATTCTATATATAAGTTGCACTTTTATTATTATTATTATTAATAGGATTGTTGTTGATTTTCAACTTATATATAAATTCATTATCAGTTCCAACTATGAAATGCTATGTACCAAGTCAGACATATTAGCTAGCATCATCCTTAGTAAGAATCGAATTCTAATATTTTAGCCTATGATATAAAATATCTTTCATTAAATAAATACATGCTTCAGTTTATACTAGCTTTCATTTATTTCGTTTTTTATGGTTATATTTGTTATTCTTGAAGATATGATTATAGAGTCAGGTCTTTATTTACTTTTATTTCAATTGATCTACTCTTCTGATTTTCAGACATACCCATAGAAGAAATATTTACATATATACATATGTTAATAGTAATTTTCTTTAAGTGTTTAAATGAGGTCTAAATACAAAAACTCTATTAATAAAAATTTTTATAAATAGAGACTAGAATAGAGCAGAGCTTGATGTTTTTGCATTTAGAGATTGTTCATTTTAGATGCCAAAGATTCTAATTTATTCCTCTTTAAGATCACGTCTGAGGTTAGCAAGTTCTTTTATACTATCTATTTGTATGTCATCGCTTCTTGTAAGTAATCTAGATAACGTTGGCTTGGCGTCCTTTCCTAAACTTATTGCTTCTTTCCCTTTCCTAAGAAAGGACATAGTCAATCCATTATCTGTGAGTTTCTGACTAAATTCTTTTGCTGTTTTTAGTTTATCAAAAAACCCTAATTCCTCAGAAATTCTGAAAAATTCTGGTTGCAAGAGATCTACCATTATCGAATTATTGTTAAGATTTATCTGTACTGCAGACTGATCTTTAATGTCTATCTTGATTACACCCTCTGTCGCAGCCCTCATAGATTTAACCAGCGTATTTGCTATTTGGTCGTCCTCCCCGATATGAAGATGATCGTCTCCTACCATGTCTCTAGGTATCACTACCTGGTTTATGTGCGAATCTATTGTAATTATGTCTTGCCATTGACAGCCCATTTAATGCTATTAACCTATTTTAACTACCTAGACCTTATGCTATCAATATGGATTTCTAGGTTCTCAAAACTATAAATTATTTCTATATTTTCTATCAATTTGTCAAAGAAAGATATGATACTATTTCATCTAATGACATGTGATGATAATATATAGAACTTTGTTCATTGTATTTAATGGTATTTGATTGCTACTTATAATGAATATATAAATATAAATAAATAAATATAATATATATACATATATATATATATATATATTTTATTTAGCAGGTAAGTCATTATTTAATTAATTAAATAATATTTTTATGATTAAAAACAAATCAAGCATTTTCATTTTCATTTTGATTTTTATCTATAATAGATATCAAAAATTAAAAAGAAATTATGGAGGAACTGGGGAAGGCGTCTCTGTCAAATATAGAATTGGAGAAGGACGTTCTTGAAGGGCTATCTCTAAATCTAGGAACTGTCCATTCCTATATATAGTCAAGGTTATTTTATCACCAACTTTCTTCTGCTCCTCAAGGTAGGAGATAAAATCTTCCGTGTGTATAACATTATGCCCATCAACGGCTGTTATTATATCTCCACCATGTTTTTCACCATATTGATCTGTAATACGTCCTTGCATACCTACTTTATCAGCAGGGCCATCCTTTACAATTGTATCTACTAATACTCCTTTGAAATTTCTTTCTAACCCTTCAACAGTCTCTGCTAAATCCGAAGTTAAAGTGGCAGCAGTAAGTCCAAGCCATGGATGAGTATAATTTCCCTTTTCAATTAATGCAGGAACTATTCGTGCTATAGCATTAGATGGAATAGCAAGTCCTATACCTGAACCAAATAATCCAGCGGTGTTCATTCCAATAACTTGTCCATTCATATTTAGCAAGGGTCCGCCAGAATTTCCTGGATTGATCAAAGCATCAGTTTGAATTGCATTTGGTATGGAAAATCCTGTCTGTGTGTCTGGTAGTAGCCGGCCTGTTTGGCTTATTATACCAGTAGTCATTGTGCCGGCTAGACCAAACGGATTGCCAATAGCTATTGCCTGCTCTCCAACTTCAAGTTCAGAAGAGTTTCCAATTATAAGAGGTTTAAGAGGAGGGGAAGATAGTTGAGTAAGATTCTCAACAATCTCAATAACTGCTATATCACTAAAAATATCAGTTCCTATTACATTTGCAGTATATCTATTTCCATCTACTAATGTTATATCCACTATTTTAGCATCACCTACTACATGGTTGTTTGTAATTATGCGTCCTTTATTATCATAAACAAATCCAGATCCTAATGCACTAGCATTTTCTGATTCTGGACTTGGTAATATGCTGCTAGGTGGAACTTTCCTTGTTATCTGAACTACAGAGTTCTCTACCTGTTTGAATATGCTATTAAGAGA
The DNA here is from genome assembly GCA_035264705.1 of Nitrososphaeraceae archaeon. Taxonomy (GTDB): domain Archaea; phylum Thermoproteota; class Nitrososphaeria; order Nitrososphaerales; family Nitrososphaeraceae; genus JAJNBK01. Next base: position 2,570 of record DATFPS010000065.1, read on the forward strand.
AA
>DATFPS010000066.1:0-6452 GCA_035264705.1 Nitrososphaeraceae archaeon
TCTGTTTCCATAAACCAACACGAAATAACTGCAAAAGGAAATTTTGGTGAAATTAATATTGTTGTTCGAAATACACCAAGTCCAAATAATCCAAAGACAAGTTATCTTGCCATTCTTTCTGCAATCGAATGTATACGGTCACTATGTAACGAAAACATAAGAATTGGCACGTGACTACTTTGTGCTCTAATATCTGAATATTAGATGGTAGTAAATATCATAAGGCTCGACGAAGCATCTGTTGGAACAGTCATACTCCTTTTTACAGTTTATATAAGGCTAGTATCTGTCTTGAATCAAGGTATTTAGAATGAGTTACGGAGGATTCAGAAGAAACGACAATTTTGGACCAAAGCCGGTAGAAAGTGGTAAAGAATATGATGTACAGATCACAGAAGTAAGCCGAAAGGGAGATGGTATAGCACGAATACAAGGGTTTGTAATCTTTGTTAAAAACGGCAAGGTAGGTCAGAACGCGAAAATTCGTGTAGTTCAAGTAGGAAACAGATTCGCTACAGCTGAAATAGTTGATGGTGGAACATCTACATCATCCTCAACCGCAGCAACGGAGCAGACTACTAGTTAATTATTTCTTCAAAAGGAATAAAAGGAAACTAGCTTTTTTGTATTTTTATTCAACAATTATTTTTTCATTAGTTGTTTATTTTTAAGTCTCTTTTATAAAATTGTTCAGTATTTCCTGAAAGGATCCCTATTAATGAGAGACTATTTATGAATATAGATAATCTTTCTTCTCCATCTATTTTTAAGCGCTTGTAGCAATTTTACGCAGTGCTCACTGGACTACACATTATAATTGTCAATAATAACTTATTGTTATTGCCAAAAAGCAAATTAGAACACATCAGATGGATACTGACTGGAGTTCATTTTGATGGATGTATACGATAAATAAATGATAATATCAAGTTTAGGCTCTATGAAAATATATATCATATGCACAAAAATTTGAATTACAAGAATTTAATGTCGTGATAAATACTGCTTTTAACCAAAATCCATATCTATTTATTTTCTACCAAGGGCTATAGTAAAGAAGCTAGATCAGCACCAAATTTAATATTGATTTGCGTTATGGTTACGATTAAGATGCAACGATATTGTTAATCTGATCATTATGGGTTAGACGAACACTTAAAAATAAGTCTCGATAGTGATTGGCTATATGGCTGCCCGAAAGAAAACCGCCCGTAAGAAAAGATTAGTAAAACGCACCAAACAAAATAGGCCGGTGCCAGCCTGGATAATAATCAGAACCCACCGACATGTTAGAACTAACCCGAAACGTAGATTATGGCGAAGATCGGATGTAAAGGTCGGATAAAATACTGAGGTGTTATGGTAAGAAATGTCAGAAACAGACGAGAATCTAAGTCGTGTATACACGATCAATTTAGGAAGAGCTTGGATAACTCCCCAACACAAGAGAACCGATAGAGTTATCAACATAATTAAGGAGTTTGCGAAAAAGCACATGAAGAGTGAAGAAATTAAGATAGATCAGGATTTGAACCGACAGATTTGGAAGAGAGGCAAAACGAATCCTCCAAGAAAAGTGCGTGTAAAGATGGTAAAAGACGACAACGGAATAGTTATAGTTTCTTCGTACGAAGAAGCAATAAAAACTACACCAACTACGGGAACTGAATCTGCTTCTCTTGGTGATCATGAAAAGGAAGATACTTAATATAGGTAGAACTATTTCTTTTTTTTAATATACTCATTTCTTTGTTATATGCTACAATGACTTTAACAAATCACAAGTAAGTATCTCTGTGAATTAAAAATTAAAAGCAATATATTATTGTCATATGTATGACTAAAAATATACCTAATTACGATGATCATAAAAATATTATGTCGTATACATAAAGATCTGATAATAGCTTAGGAAATTGAAGGGATACAACAAAGATGCTTTTTCCTTCTACTCAAGGTTAGGAATTATCATCTCTATGTCCGGAGAAGAATCTAACTCTTCCCAATCCAATACATTTTGTTGTGGAATAATCTCTGAAAGAGGATCGTACTTATCAAATCTCGTTTTGTCTTGAACAGTAGCCATCAAATGTACCGTTATTCTCTTTGAATCAGACATAGCTAAAACGACTTCAGGAGTTTTTTCTTCCGTGAAAATTTCTTGTATGGTGCTAACAATAAAATTAAGTTTACCTATCGGGACATTTTCTCCTCCCATTACATACAGCAAGGCTCTCTTTATCGAATTCGGATCAACATTGTCATATAACATTTCGATCGAATCTTTAATAGACGATTCTACGGAATCAGTATTTTTTTTGCCTGCAAATAATAAGTTCATGCTAGGACGAATATGTCCTTCTGAAATTGTAGAAATAACTTCACAGATTGCTCTATTGGTAATTCCATAACACTCTTGAGGTGACAGTTCAGGATTATTCTCCAATAATGTATCATTATCTATTACTATTGTTGCATCTGCAATATTCCGCAATCGCTTTAGGGATATGCCAGCATGAAATATTCTATCTTTCTCGAAGCCGAAAGGCATTATTGCGAACAATATTATCGTGGTGGCCCCTGAATGTTTAGCTAATCTAGATACTATTGGAGACATTGCGGTCCCGCTCCGGCCTGCCAGATTTGTGATAACGATTATCGTTTGAAAACCATCAATGGCGGCTTCAATTCCTTTAATTGAAGACTGCGCAAAAGATCGTATTTTGTAACTTGATGGATTTATCCATGAATTGGAATTAATGAATATAGTGTGATAATCTCCTTTAAGATCTTTTTTATCGTTGCTTATTAAGACACATTTGCAATCCAGCGATTTACTAGCGTCCACTGCAATCTTACTACCCGCACCTCCTATGCCGATCATTACTAATGGCTGTCTTAATGGTAGATAATTATCATTCATAGTCCCAAATCCTCTAATCTATGTATTAATATTAGTTAAAAATGTTAGTAATCAAATATGAAAAGGCAATTGTGTAAAAAAGTTGATTAAAATATATTGTTTAATCTAACATAGCTCGAAGTTAATGAATGGCTAGAAGAGCCAGAAATCTCGACTGGTATCTCATCTCCAAGATAAGTCTTCAAGTTCGAAGACTTATATAAAGCACGGCATTCCAATGGTAGTATAACGGGCTTGTATGCATAATTTCTACCTTGTATGATATTTTCACCAATTTCATCAATTATTACATTTCCTTTCCAACCCTTCCAGATAGAGTTACGCTTTGCACTTATTTCCTTTATCAGTTTATGAAGACATTCGCTCCTCTGCTTTATTATAAATGAATCCACGCGGTTAAGTTTGCAAGCTTCCGTCCCAGATCGAGCGCTATATTTTGAGGAATTTACAATATCCGGTTCTGTTTCTTTTATTAATGCGATTGTTTTTAAAAAGTCTTGATCTGTTTCTGAAGGAAAACCGACGATCACATCAGTTGCAATGGTGATTTCAGGAAATACTTTTCTAAATGCTTTAACTATATTGCGATAAGTGTTTACAGTATGCCCTCTCTTCATTTTCCTGAGGATGGTATCGCTACCGCTCTGGACAGGGATGTGTAAAAACTTGAAGATTTTGTCGTTATTTGAAAATACCTGTACCAGATCTTCTATCATACCAGGAAGGTACATTGGGTTCATCATTCCAACTCTAATTTTGTAATCACCTTCAAGGGCGCTGCATGCTCTTAGCAATTTTACTAGGTCTGATCCTATGTCTTTCCCGTAGCAGCCATTGTCAGTAGAGGAAAGCCAGATTTCTTTGCAACCATCGGCGATATCGCTACGCATCTGTCTTAATATGTCACCTATACGATAACTGCGAAGCATACCCTTTGCAAGTTTAGTTTGGCAGAATGAACATTCGCTCATACAACCAGTTGAAATTTCAATTATACTAATTATAGGATTAATTCGTATTTTTGGAAGATTTAGTTTGTCTGAAATAGAATTCTCTAGAGATATGGATTTTTTACCGAAAAGAGCAGAACGCACTACATCAATAGTGTTGTCAATTGAATGAGGACCAAGTAAACTTGCAAAAGGATTAACTGATTCTATTAATTGTCTTTCTGTCTTTGGTAAACATCCAGCTACAATTAGGGGTTTCATTGACTTGGAAAGCTTTTCGATTCTATAAAGCATTCTATGTTGGGTTACATCTTTTACGGAACAAGTCACGATGATATTGAGCGCAGATTCATTTTCATCGGTTGCTATTTCATAACCATCTGCCTTCAATAATCCTGAAATCATCTCAGAATCGGCCATGCTTGCGGAACATCCATATGCTTCAATCCATATTTTTTTGCTACTGTTAGATCCTTTGATTTTTTCATGTCCAAAGGACCTTGAGGGCTTGGTCGGATCGGAATAAGGTTTTGCATTCCTTTCGATAAGATTTATAGACCCGATAAGGTTAGGTGTTGATGTTTTTATCAAATACTCACACTATCCGATGACTTCTACCATTTTTAATTATTTGCGTCCGTTCTCTAGTAGGAGCGTGACATTGCATGAAGATTAAATATATTATATAATATCTTGATTTTCCATTTGATAGTTCTTTGATTACTAGATTTATCTAAGAGTCGTTAAATAAAAAACGACTACATTATATGCAATAAATATTAATAAGTTTCATAGCTCAATGCAACGGTTTGACAACTCTGGTCAGACTAGATATGACTGATATGAGTAATATCCTCTTCATTGTAATAAATTCTGAAATTATAGACTGTAGCAATACAGGATTCTTATAAGAATCCTAAATTCAATAAAGACGTCGTAGCAGAAAGCAATCTCTTCACATCATAATGATCATGAGCTTCAGAAAATGCACCCATTTTTAAAGGTAAAAAAAATATCCCATGATTGGCCATTAGAGCTAAATTGTATTTTTTTAACAATTCTCTATTAGAGAGGGCAACATCTACTGCGCTATTTATACTTTTAACGCGCTCATTTAGAAAATGAATCTGGAAAAGGGATCCTGTACCCGTTACCTCGACATTAATTTTTGCATCTGAAAAAATCTTGCCTAGACCCTTTCTGGTTTCCTCCCCTAGACTATTGATCTTCAGATATATGCTGTTTTTATTCTTTTTAAGATAGTTAATAGTCGCAAGACCGGCTGTCATAGTTATTGGATTTGCAGAAAAGGTACCTCCACCAATAGCACAACAAAGTTCTTTATCCTTCCTTAATATTGGATCGGCAAGAGACATTATATCTTTATCGCCGCATACTACTCCAATAGGCAATCCTCCTCCTATTATCTTGCCTAGCGTAAACAAATCAGGCTCGAGTTTATAAATGCTAGCTGCGCCGTGAATTGATAATCTGAACCCCGTTACAATTTCATCTAAGATGAATAAACTATCGTTTTTCTTTGCAAATTCCTGAAGGCCCTGTAGGTATCCATCAGTAGGGGTAATGCATCCAGCGCCACCGAGGACAGGTTCGACAATAATGCAGGCTAAATCCTCTTTAATAGATTCAAGAATGCTCAATGATTTTTGAAGATCGTTGAAGGGAATTGATTTTATATATTGCTCTTCATCGCGAATCAGACCAGATCCTTCTTGGATTTCAAAGGGATAGTTTACATTATGCATTAACGAGCTATTATAGCCATGCCATCCACCTAAAACTTTAGCAATCACTCTTCTTCCGGTTTTTGCTCTTGCAAGACGAACAGCATACATCGTCGCTTCAGAACCTGTGCTCGAAAAGCGAATATATTCAGCTCTTGGCATCAGCTTTTGAATAGTTTCTCCAAGATCCACACTGAGGTCATTTGTCGTACCATAAAGTATGCCTTTTCTAATTTGTTTCAAAAGTGAATTCGAAACTATATCTGGCGTGTGGCCAAGAATTAACGCCCAATGCCCCATCCAATAATCAGTATATTCATTGTTATCGACATCAAGAAGGTACTTACCTTTAGCCGCCTTGGTAAAGAAAGGATAAGGTTCGAAAAAACGAATATTATGATTAATGCCGCCTGGAAAGACATTGGCTGATCTGAAATAGAGAGATTTTGATTTTTTTGTTTTTCGTTCAAATATTTCTTTATAATTCTTATATTTCATATTCCAAACTCAAGACTTATGTATTCTCCATTTGTTTATATAGATGTTAAAAATATGTATCACGAGGAAGGCCTTCTCGGAGTATTCCGTTCTATAATTCTCTTTAATGTAGGAGAAAGCAGGATTTTATATTTGGGAACAGTTGTGATTCTCATCTAGCAAGATTTATATTTTAATTTTGCAAGGTATCTCTTGGAACGTAACAATTAAAGGCGGCGTCGGGATGATTGTGGTCCTAGTGCCATTTTGTGATTCTCCGACCTCCAGTTGCGCTCATAACATGGAGATTCGATACTGAGATTATTGAATCTGACAATGGTCACACGACCCGCACAA
>DATFPS010000067.1:0-2916 GCA_035264705.1 Nitrososphaeraceae archaeon
TATACCGTCAGTAAGTGATGCATATGCTTTTATTTTAAGCAATAGATCTTCCTCTATTAATAATAACCCTGAGCCCAAAAGAGTTGAAGTTACTCTTATTCATACATGGCAACAAGAAATAAAAGAATCACAATTAAAAAACAGATAAATAATACGCTGTAATGCTTAAATTAGTAAATATTTTTTTAACCTTTATGTAAGCTAGATATCAAACATAATCGAAAATAAGGTCTAACTGAGACTTGAATCCCTACCTATGATATAGACTTCATTGTTGCATGGCAACTAGTAATGATTACTATATATGCAACACTTACGAAGTAATTTGATCCTTGTAAAAAATCGATCATTTTATAAAAGTTATTTGATTAGAAAATCAAAAATCTATTCAAAGTGAATTAATTAATTGAAGATTGTTTATAATCGTAACTTCATCTTTTGCTAATGTCTATTGACACCTCTGATCTTATTTCAATAAGAAGCATTTGTTCTAAAAATTGTGTAATTGGCAAATAACCCTCAGACTAATTCATTTTACATTGCACAAGTGGATTACATACACTAGTGTATTGCATCCCATCGAACCCGCTAACTATAGGGGCTCGTACTTCTGAGCATAGAATAATTATTACTGATATACTGAAGAAAGGAGTGAGTAATTAATAGATGGTAATGAAACTATCAACGACATAAGTCATATCACGACTTTACCTAATTCTACTAATTCCAAGGTAAATAGTGAATTTTATAATTATGTGAAAAGCTATCAGAGTACTTATGTAATCACAATATCAAAAATGTACCAGCAGCAGCAAAGACTAAATACGAATTGTAAAAAATTAGAAGAAAGAGGAATTAATAAAGGTAGCATTGAAATACTGCTGCAATATTCTTCCTTGCGATCTTGACAAAATATGAAGGTAAGAATATGTAACATATGCAAATGTACAAAGATATGACTATTTATTACAATTACAAATGGATTTGATTTGTATTTTTCTACACTATATATCAGACAGTTGTTTCCCCTTAACCTTTTTCCTTCTACTCAGAAAAATGGATTTTCTAATGAAATCTACTTTTTTGTTGGCATTTATAATATGAATTACTAATGCAGAGATCATAGTAAGCTTTCATCTCTTACTAATTTAAAAATATACTATCGGATCTAAAATGAACATCATAAGTGGAATAAAGAAATCGATTACCAAATCCAAAAAAGAATATTATTTGAAAAAATCAAGTATCTGTTTTGTCAGAAAATTTGGTCTTTCTTCTGGGATGAAATGTCCTGTATTTGGTAACGTTATTCCTGTAACATTGTTTGCAACCTTTTGAAAAGAGGTAGTAGTAAAATTACCTATAGCTGCTTCTCCACCTATTGTCAATATAGGAATCTCCAGTTTTTCTTTAGCATATTCTTTGTTTTGTTCTGCATCTTCAAAAACTGCTCTATCATATTCAAAACCTGCACGCATTGCACGAGGCTTAGAATATTGTTTAATGTACTCTTCTCTGTCTTCTAGTGTTATTGCAGATTGATTGTAAGTCCAATCATAAAACCAATTAAGATATAGGTCTTCTTTTCCATCAATCAGTTTCTCTGGAAGATCCCTTACTGCATGAAATGAAAAATGCCATATCGCGTTTGGGGAAAATTTTCCTGCTTCTTCAAATCCAAAACCTGGTAATAGAGTATCTAGTATTATCATTTTACGTACATCTTCTGGATGTGCAGTTGCATAAGAATATGCAACTGGTCCTCCCCAATCATGAGATACAAGATAGATTTTACTATATCCTAATTTCTTTACTAATTGATAAATATCTTCTGCAAGAGTTTTGTGTCATATCCTGTTTGTGGCTTTTCTGAATCTCCTAAACCTTTCGTATCCGGAGCTGTTACTGTATAGTTATTAGCTATTAATTCAGGAATAATATTCCGCTATTCATACCACGTCTCTGGCCATCCATGCAATAAAACAACAGGATCTCCTTTACCACGAATTACATAGTGCATAAGGATCCCATTAACTGTAGTTTTATGATGTGTATAGTCTACTTTTTCACTATCATCAATAAAGTTTTGTGCCGTAGCTGGAGATAAAGATCCTAAAGAAACTGCAGAACAACAGATGATGAATGCCAGAAAACTTTTAAGATATAGATAATCTATCAATATTACTCTTCCCGACACACATCAACCACACAATTACGACGACTATTTCTGTTTTCGAATTTCGATTCCCGTTCACATCGATTTTCCTTTTTTTACATCATCACCCATAACCCTCATCTATACAAAGTCTAGACCTTGAGGCGGCTGAACTCCCCCATGAGGAAGCTGCATCCAGGACTAAGATCCACACACTGTTGAGTCGTTCCATATTCTCATCATTTTGCATCTTTGCGCCGACCTAATCTCAGTGCTTACGATCTGTATAGAAAATTAGCACCAGCCAAACTTCCTCATCTTGGTTGGCCGAGACAGTTTTGGCTATGTTGGTAATTCCCTCCATGGGTGCCTTGGTATTATTGGTATTATTTAGTTGCAAAATTAAATGTGGAGCACCGTATTTCCTCGTTATGTCAGCAAAATTGTTTGTTGAGATGCATCATAGCTTCATGGTTCTTTTTTGATACTCGGTAGACGAAGTGGGCGAGCTCACTGCAAATCCCTTGCTCTATTTCTGTTATGTTTGATTTACTCACGGCTAATGTTATAAAGAGATGTTATAAAGAGTGTAGTTTAAAAATATCTAAGGGAGTAAAAGTATAGTTATTGGGCGGAGAATCCGAAGAAATACCATTCTATCCAGCGTGTTGGGATCTTGTTTAATTCTATAGAACATTGGATGAAATTATAGCCACTAAAGAACTTCCAGCTGATCAACATGATTTCTTACAGCAAATGGA
>DATFPS010000068.1:0-5289 GCA_035264705.1 Nitrososphaeraceae archaeon
ACGTATGTTGACTCCATTGCTTTCTAGATTTATAGTATTACATTTTAAACAATATAGGTATGAGAACTTCCGTGAAATAGCAGTGCACATACTTGCTCAAGAGGGAATATCTTCTGAAATTGCTACTGCCTGTGCTGATGCAGTCTGGCTAAAGATGAAATCTAAAGATATAAGAGATTGTATAAAAATTGGTCGTCTTGCAAAAATGAAAGAAGATGTTGATTGGATCGCAAGCACCTTGAAAAACTACAAGTAATAATAATAAATACGATCTTTTCTATAAGTTCAAGACGAATCACCAGGTAGATAAGATAACTTCACCGCTACTTATGTTGTTATACACAAATCCACATTATACAGGTGGCAGTTATTATGGTGATTTTCCTGACATCTATCTAGATTATGACAGTCCAAATACAATTGTCTTTCATGGTAATTTATACAAAGATTTTGAATCATTAATTCCTAACGATAGTTTATGGAATGCCACAGATATGTTTAAGAATGAATATGGTTTCAAAGTGACACATATAATAAAAGATGGTCTTGGAACCGAAGACAGTCAGGGTAGAGCATTCATAGTTATGGAGAAATAAGTTATGATGGGAAGTTAAAGATATCTCACTTATTATTGCAGTTGGTGCAGTTAGTATAATTCCTAACATACATCTGCATTTCTTTTATCCACTTTAGCTGTTGGCTGTACCAGTTAAAGCCACATTTCTTACAACTAAAGAAATTGTTATGCAGCTGTTTCCCCTTCCGCACGAATTGTGTACGCGTTGGAGTTTACTGCCGCTGCGTTAGCGTTGACAGTCCTTCTGATCCATAAGGCTCTATGCTGGCCTGCTGGTAGTACTGTTAACTTTTTATGGTGATAGCGGAGCCTATGCAAACAGTTTATGGAATAAGTAACTAACACTTCAATGGGTTTAGAATCTTATTAACTTAAAAGTCAAAGGAATATTGCATAGCATATTCAAGATAATCTGTCGAACATGGGTATTGTCAGACTGCAATAAATCAAGTAGTACCGTTCCTTTATCAACTATATTATTTTATTTTTTCTTTTTGTTGTACATTAGTATTTTCAGTTGATAAATTTGCTTGTTCTTTTTTTTGCAATTGTTATTATTATCGTAAGCAGTAGTAACAATAGGAGTAGGTGGTGATAGTTCCAGAGGATCGATAACAAGATCTTTCACTTTTCCTTCTCTTACTCTTCTTTGAAGGTCTGGTATTCTGAAGGTATAAGAAATAAATAAATTAGTAATAAAATCAGTCCCTGGTTTAATAATCTGCTTTTTTTGTTCTTGTTCTTGTGGTAATGGTGCTGGTACTCGTGGTGTTGTTCGCTCTAATGGTGTTGTAGTAACTGGTGGTGGAATTATTGCATCTATAATAGGAGTCCGGCCTAGACCAGTAATGATGCTAGGTTGTTGCAAAGAAGAAGAAGAATAAGAAAAAAATTCATTGACGGTATTCTTTATTTCCATTATTTCCTTCATTTTTTGAGCTATAGGACGCCAGAATTCGAGAATTTCATCTAGTACGTCTCTTTTTTTAGATGTGTCTTCTTCTTTTCTGAGATATGGTGATCTAGAAAAAGAGTTTGGATGTACCTGATGATTCATCTTATAATTGTTGTTATTGTTCTGCAAACTCATCATCATATCAGGAATAAATTGTAGATTAGCATTAGACATAGTGACAGAATGCATTCCATCTTCTCGTACCGGTTGTCCTATTCCCTGATGCTTTCTTCCAATATGTGTCTTTAAATTCCCGCCTCTTGAAGATGTTTGCGAGCAATGTGGGCAATGCCATTTTTGTCTGGATCTTGACATTTACTATCGATGTGCTTACATGTCTGATCGCTTTTAAGAGTTAACAATGAAAAAGCAGAATTCAAGCAGTTTTTGTAATCAACTATATAATAAATCTCTTATCTTTTCTAGTATTTGTTCTCTGCTGGGAATAATTTAAAGAACTGTTTTCTTTTCATACTATATCAATAATTTATTTAATGTATTGCCGTGACGGCGCTCAGATGACCCATCAAGAGCTGATCTATTATCCTTTTATTTTTTTAATTCAAAAATGACTGCAGTTACTTTGCAGTTACTGCAGTAACTGCAGTTTGGCCGTAGACAAAATTTCATAGTAAAATTCGCAGATTGTCCTCATCCAAAAGTCCTAAAACGATTTATGGTATTGTATCCATCTTATTAAAGAACCGGAATATTATTCAAACAAGGTACTGATAACAAATTTACCAAAGATGTCGCGTGTGTAACTGCCCACTTTTTAGCCACGAAGTCATATCATAGATGGAAATCAACTTTGATTTATGAGAGGATGAGGAGAGAGAGAATGATTCTATTCACTTAACATCAAATCTATAGCTGAAAATATTAATACTTCTCTTCTGTGCTCTTAAGAAACAGAACATCTTCTCCAAAGTACATCTTCTCCCAGGGTTATATTCTAAAGTCATTATCTGATCATTATCTGATATATTGCTGATTAAAAATTCCGACTTTTGAACGGTTATGGATGGCATAATGCTTTACTACTACTAACGCATTGTTTATCTTGCTTGAAGATATCTTCAGAATAAATTATGGACCCATTGGATAAAGCAATTCTTGCTTCATTATACGTAAGCGCCCTGGAGCCTCAGGTGTCATCATTTGATAGAATCAATTACAGGTTACCAATAGGAAGGGAATTCTACAGATTAAAAGTTCAGCGACTTTCAGAACTCGGTTTTTTGGAACAAAACGATGACTATAAACTCAGTTTCTTAGGAAGGGATGCTTTGACAGTTGTTTTAGTTGGTGGTGTATTTGATATAATTCATCCTGGTCATATTCATACACTGGAGGCAGCAAAAGCACAAGGCGACGTACTTGTAGTGGTGATTGCAAGAACTTCTACTGCATTGAAGATAAAGAAAGATCGAAGAATATATCATAATGAACGCTTACGTAAGGAGCTTGTATCATCTTTGAATCTCGTCGATCTTGCTATCATAGGAAAAGAGGGAACACTTTACGACACGGTGGAATATGTCAAGCCTGATATTATTGCATTAGGTTATGATCAAGCCCATAGCGAAAAAGATGTCGCAGAGAATTGTCAAAAGAGGAATCTCAACATTAGAGTTACAAGACTAAACACGCCGATTCCCGAAACAAAAAGTTCAAAAATCAAGGATGAGATGGGTGAGTTTTTTTATAGAATTTGAGATTTTTAGCATTATTTATGTATACTTTAATGCTAATTCTGTCGCCATTTTGAACTCCAATAGAATTCTTAATGGAACATGGTGCAATGACCTCTAACATGCTATCGTCGTAATGCGTTCTCTCCAAGACTAGTATTGCTGCATTCTTTATTGCATTGTTATTAATATTGGCCAAATAGCATTTAGCCCATCCATAGGTACGAGTTTTGTCACTAAAACCTTCGATGAAAATGGAAGGAAATTTCCCTAATTCTCGTCTTGCATTCATATATACTTGGTCTACAAGTTTAACATTTAATGTGCCAGGATATGGATCATAACCAAGCTTATCTTTGAATTGTTTACGATATCCATCCAAGGACATATAGTATGCACCCTCTCCCATTCCAGAAATAACCATTCCTTCTAAATCAATTGTATCAGGACTAGATTCAATGGCAGACTTTATCATAGATAATAAACTTTCGATCTGAAAAAAGCCTTTATCTGTGATTCTAACTCTAAATTTTTTGCCATTTTTAAGACGTTCAATATAACCCAGATTTTCTAGTTCCAAAAGGTGTTTGGAAGCTGCTTGTTGTGATCTCTTTATTGCTTTAGCTAGATCAGTCGTAGTGATCTCGATAAAATTATGACGTCCTCCTAACTTTAAAATCTGTATTACAGTGAGTATATGCTGTAATCTCAGCTCTAGCATTGCATTTAGTTCGTAATTCCCATATCTCCAAAAGTTCGAATCCTTATATCGGTCGACTTTTTAATATCGCCTGTTCTATGGCCGATTATATATTCAATTCCAACTTTATCTGCTGCTTCGACCAATCTCTGTGTAACAATACCATCTAGGACCAACAATTTAGCTCCTTCTGTGCTATCAAGTTTCTTGACTACATCTGAAACTGGTATTTTAAGAAGTGTCTTCAACGAACTATCCAATATGATTGCCTCTAGAGTTTCATTAATCTGAGGAAAAACCTCTCTAACAATCGAAAGAATCTCTGGAGTCTCTTTCTGTACAACATCGCTATCCTTACTATCTATATCTGGTACTTGTTGTTGTTCGTCTCTGTCATATTGTGTTTGTCTCTCATGCTTCTGTGTTTGTCTATGATCTGATTGTGTTTGCGGAAGTGTCTGTGACTGTTGTACATTAGCAGATACAAAAGGTATAGCTTCTTTTAAAATATCTGCGATTTCAAGAGGAGTACATTCTTCAACTTCTCTTCCAGAAGGAGCTCTTAAGACTATATCTATCTGTACGAGTCCATGTAACTCTTTTAGTATTAAATCACCAGCTCTGTCGCCATCTAGAAATGCAATAACTTTTTTACCTTCTGTAAGTCTAGTAATTGTCTCATCGATTTTTGCACCTTCAATAGCGATTGCATTATCAAAGCCGGCACGTAGAAGGTTGATAACGTCGGCTCTGCCTTCAACTAGTATTATCCAATCAGAATCGAACACTCCAGGACCACAAGCAAGCTGAGCTTTACCAAACGCAGTAAGCTTACCTGGTTTTGTGGCATCGTAAACATCTTTGAGCATTTCTTCTCCTTCACTGATTGTCTTTGTAGCCCATTCTTGCACAATCTTTTTGGCACGGTCAACAATGACCTTTTTCTTTATTGCCCGAATGTCATCGATACCAAACAAAGCAAACTTGGCTTGAAAAGGCCCAACTTTGTCGATACTTTCAATTGCTGCAGCGATCAATGCTGCAGTTGAAATATCTGTGCTCATAGGAATTAAAGCATCCCCTTTTGCCATATTCGGTTTCGTATCAACATTGACTTCAATTCTGCCAACTTTAGAAACTTTCTGCAACTCATTTAAATTCATTTCAGGTCCCAAAAGACCTTCTGTCTGTCCAAAAATCGCTCCGATGATATCGGCCTTTTCAACCAAACCATCAACTTCGAATCTTAATTTAACGTGATACTTCACAATACCTGTGCTAGGCAATTTCATAACCTCATATTTACTATTAAGTAAGGTTGAAGTAGTCTGGCTTGAATATAAGTGCTTTGACGTCTTGTACT
>DATFPS010000069.1:0-3532 GCA_035264705.1 Nitrososphaeraceae archaeon
AAGCAGATTTTCGTACGATTATATATCCATTATTTTCATAGATCTTTTCAAACTCTATTTTGAAATTATATGATCTAAGAAATTCTTCTAGTTTCAGTCTATAATCATTTGGAGAACCATGAACCTCCATAAGAAGTATAATATTCTTAGTATTTAATAATAGATCATGAGCTCCTTTTAATACTTCAAATTCAGCTCCTTCAACATCAATTTTAATCCAGTTTACTTGTTTTATTCCAATTTGTTGTAACAGATTATCTAATGTATTAGCATTTACCTCTACATATTTATCTTCAGGTTTTACCCATATCCAATTAGACATTATGGTATTATATTTGGTAAAAATATCTCCAGCCGGCAAATATAGTTTTAATTTTGTTTCTTTAGAAAATGCAGCATAATTCATAGTTGTAATATTTTCTAATCGATTCAATTCGATGTTACGATTTAACATTTCAAAATTGCTAGGATCTGCCTCAATAGCAATTACTTTACCATTTGCACCAACTCGCTTTGAAGCTATTATTGTATAACGTCCTATATGTGCTCCAATATCTACAACTATATCTCCTTCTTTAGGACGAAAATACTCTATTATTACATCCTCATGCCTTGTCATAACTATGAAATCATCTTTGTTAATTCTACAATAGAATTCGTAATTGTATTTTGGCACTTTGAATTTTAATAATTTGGATTTTGGTCTAAAAAACTTGACAGCTTTATATAAGAAATCTCCAAAGTCAAGACCTCGTTCAACATATAGTCTATCTCTTCTTTTCTTGCCTAAAATTAATCTAAACAAAACTCTTCGCCATAAATAAATAACTTTTAAAAAGAACAAAATGATGGTATCCAATGCATTTACTCCTTGTGACTCTTGCAGGAACCAAGAAGTTAGATTTCTAATTCTCATATATTCTTATGATCCTAATTATATTCTTATAATCTATATCAAATATGCTTCTCTATTTATGAAAGCCTACATATTATCATGATCTTCTTCTTTTTGTGTATTAGCATAGAAGTAACGACGACATATTGTGAATCGTATTGGTTCTGATGGGCTTTTTTCTTTAATCAATCCAGTTTCATATTCAAGCATGGTTAGTGTAAGAAATGCATTGTAATCCTCTATCGATAGATGTGTTAAGAGTACTTTGACAATTTCTTGCTGCTATTGTTAGTGAATACATATTATTATCAGGTTGGCGTTACAAAAGTCATGGTAAGCACATCCATATATAATGGTGATATCATTTGGTTATAGAACAGAGACAAACCATTCTTAATATGTATAATTCAGGAATTGTCCCCGAGGTGATAGCACTTCAAATGGATAAAAGTAGAGAGGAGATTCTTCAAATTATAGATAAAACAAAAGCAGAGGAAGAGAAGAATAAGAAGAATAAGGTGGGGTTATCATTGTCGTCAGATGTAGAGGTCAGAAAAGATTCCAGCATTCCACTAATAACTAAAGTTTACTTCGATAAATCTGTCAATATAGATCATGCCATAAAATACGCACAATCGAGAATGTGGAAGGCTCTAACAGTAAAGTCTGACTTTAACATTTCAATGGAAGAGACACAGAATGTTCTAAATAATTATGCAGAATCTAAGGCTACTTTTGTGATTTTGCATATTGATCTTGTGGATTCCACTAAATTATCAATGACTCTTCCTGTAAATAGGCTCGTAACAATAATTCAAGCATTTTCTCAAGAAATGTCAGTGATACTATCAGCATATGGTGGTTATGTGTTAAAGTATATAGGAGATGCGGTTTTGGCATTTTTCGTTGTAGATTCCCGCAATAACTTGTATCTACGTTGTATTAATGCATTGGAATGTGCATGTTCAATGATAAAAGTAGTCCGTCAAGGAATAAATCCTATTCTAAATCAGTATGATTATCCTGAGTTAAGAGTAAGAGTTGGTATTGATGTTGGTGAAAATGCAGTAGTTCAATTTGGATGGGATACCCATACAGTAGATGGAAAAGTGATTATGAAAAGCCCTCATTTTGACATGTTAGGTTATACTATAAGTATTGCAGCCAAAATGACTGCCTTTGCAAAACCAGATCAAATTGTAATAGGCCAATTAGTATATGATGTATTAGAAGAAGATAAGCAATCTACATTTAGGCTTATGCCAATGAATCCGCAAATTTGGGATTATTTTAGTAACAATACAGGAGGTATTTACCATCTGTATAGCAGCTTAAATGAAAGTGAATATAAAGAATATACTGATAGTAACCGGGGACACAGATAATTTTAACTCTACCTTCATTAGTGCTCAATATTAGTAATAGAAAATCAATTGTTGCTGTTGCAATACACCTCCAGGTAGGCACATGCTGTTCCAACATGTTTCCCATTAGCATGCTGTTGAAGATCTTGTTAAGAGTTAAATACCATCACCACATATCCTTCGCAATTGCGTACTAAGGTGATATGTCCTTTGTGAATTGTTTTGAAAGTCAGGAACACAGTATATACATTTTTTAAACTACATGACAAGTTGTATCGTATTAGAGTCATCCGAACTGGGCTTACTTTCCTTCAGAACAACTATTTCTCCTGTCTAACTGCAAGTGCCCAAGGGTTTTGTGAAAGATATTCCTTAGGCCATTGGATATCAAGTTCTCTCCACGCAACGCCTGAATCAACAGAGAGAAATACACCACGGTTATTGACAGCGTAGAATTCTCCCTGAGCTTTTGGATTTGAGGCAAGGATTGTAATTGTAGTTCCTCTTGGCTCGGGAAGACCATCTGAAATAGCCTTCCACTTTTCGCCATCCTCATCTCTTCTATAAACAAATGACTCTGCATCTTCAACAGAATATGCCGTCCCAGGACCCATAGACGCTGATACAATCACAATTTGGGGGTCGCCGGAATCAACAGCAAGTCCATAGAGATAATGATGCCTGAGTCCTGCTGTTGGTTTGTTCCAGGATTCTCCGTAATCAAAGCTTTCGAAATAACCGTCACCTGCAGAAGAGTACAGACGTTTAGGCGCCTTTAGATGCGTAGCTAGAGTGTGAGTATCATATGGCCCCTGCTCAACTCGGTCTATCCAGGTTCTGCCGCCATCATGACTTTGTACAAGAGCTCCTGCTTCTATGGCAACAAAAACATAGTCAACATTATTTGCATCTGGCTCTATCCAACGTACATGATGAGTCCATGGTCTTGGAGGAAAGCTCCATGATGTGGAGGATGCTAAATTGTTTATGGCTTCCATTTTTTCCCATGAATTGCCCTCATCATTTGATATGTAAAGTGCACTTGGCTCAGTTCCAAGATATACTTGATGGAAGTTATTCCCACGATGCAGAGGACTCACTGAGACAGACATCACATGAGGACTTGAGATACTGTCTTTTCCAATATTATTCCAAGTCTGGCCACCATCATCAGTTTTCCATAGGCCATCGCCAAATGTCCCACAGTATGCACAGTCTGGATTTCGAGGATCGAATGCTATGCTTTGCGGACTAGTTCCTTTCAAATACTCAT
>DATFPS010000070.1:0-3522 GCA_035264705.1 Nitrososphaeraceae archaeon
AGAAATCGTATTGAAAGAGATAACGTAGAGATAAAATTATTGTATGAACCTAATAACAATGATAACGTATTTGTAGAAGCAGATAGAGGAAGACTTATTCAAGTTATTTCAAACTTACTAGATAATGCTATCAAATTCACCAAAGAAGGAACTATATCTATTATCACAGAAGAGAAAGATACTCAACTAATTGTTAGTGTCAAGGATACAGGTACTGGAATAGACCCAGAAATATTGCCAAGACTATTCTCAAAGTTTGTTACAAAATCTGAAAGAGGAGGTACGGGATTAGGATTATTTATTTGTAAAAATATTGTAGAAGCTCATGGTGGCAAGATATGGATTGGGAATAATGATATCTATAAAGAAAAAGGAGCAACATTTTACTTTACTCTCCCAATTATCAATCGACAACAGGATGTAAAGGTGGTCGATCAATAATAATAAACAAGAGAATCTTGATTGTAGATGACGAACCTGATATTACCTCAAGTTTAAAGATAGGATTAGAATATAACGAAGATGATGAGTTTAAAGTTGATACATTCAATGACTCTATAGAAGCATTGTCAAATTATAAGACTAGACATTATGATTTATTACTTGATATTAAAATGCCAAAAATGGATGGCTTTGCTTTATACCATGAAATTAAAAAAATAGACAATAATGTTAAAATCTTTTTTCTTACAGCAAGTGAAATGTATTATGAGGAGTTTAGAATAAAACAATATTGTGAATTAGACAAAAATATATTTTTACGAAAGCCAATTTCAATATATTATTTGTCCAAGAGAATAAAGGAAGAACTAAACAAAAATAACTAACTAACTAATTATTTATCAGTTGATTCTGATCATTGGTAAAATAATATATCTAGAATAAGTAGAGCACAACTTTGTAATAGACAATACAGATAAATATATGTAAAAGTTGAGAAAAATATACTAATGATAAATAGGTTGTTTGATTAGTGTTTGAAGGTCTGAGATAAGACCATCCATTTCAGAGTCTCATAGAAAATTACTCCTTTCTCTGTTGCTTTCCTTTATTCAAAAAAAGAGGACATCATTTTTTGTCTGTCTTCATGTGCAAAACATAATGCCCAACCATAAATTTCTAAACGTAATCCTGTTTCAATATCCACATCAATTCCTTTGTTGATTAACATTTTGCTAGTTTTAACAGCAATAAAACTATTCTTTGTAATCTCTTTTGCAAAGGAGAGACATTCATCCAGTAACTTTTTGTTTAGAATTTTAGCTAATTCGTTGGATCTTTGTTTTTCCTGTTGTCCTTCTTTAGAAGGATTATTGGATACTGTAGTACTAGTTCCACTTGCTGTTGTTGAAGCTGCAGATGATGCTACTCTTCCTTCTTCTTCTTCAGCAGTCAAACTAACCACTTTGTTAACAAGTCCAATCTGTACTGCTTCTTCTGCTGTTATCATTTTACCAGTATAGATAAGTTCTTTTGCTTTCGCAGGACCAACAATTCTTAGTAGTCTCTGAGTACCCCCCCATCCCGGAGGAATACCAATTGTAACTTCAGTCTGGCCTATCTTTGCATTACTAGATGCTATTCTGATATCACATGCCAATGCAAGTTCACATCCTCCTCCTAAAGCATAACCATTTATTGCAGCGATAACAGGCTTCTGTAGATTCTCTATTTTATTAAGTAAAGTATGAATAAAGGTTGCATATCTTTCTGCTTCGATAGGATCAACATTTACTACATATTTTATATCTGCACCTGCACAAAATGATCTTTCCCCTGTTCCTGTAATTACGATAACCTTTATGCCATCATCGATACTAACAATATCTATTGCTTGAGATAATTCTGTCATAACCTCCTTGTTCAGAGCATTAAGTACTTCAGGTCTATCGATTTTTATAATAGCAACATCTATGTTGGTTTGCAAATCAAGTATTATGTGTTTCATTACAACAGACATGCAAAAGAGATAGGTATGACTTAATTTAAGTATCTGTCAGAGAGGATATAAAAGGACAATAGCGTTAGCCGAACATTATAGACTAATTGGTGAGATTACTGACACAACAGCCGATGCAGTTTCTTAAATAACGAGCAAAAATACATCGCTGTGGAAATGAAATACTTCTAATGCCTGACTATGAAACAGGGTCACACGTTTTAAACAAATTCCACATAGAAAGACACATCAAATAACTTCAGAAAAAAATTATATCTTTTTTCCTAGTTAATTATTAACCTGCTTCAAATAACTTTATTCCGTGTAAAAAAGCTTCCATAATATTCTTAACTATCAACTTATGACTAATCCTGTTAAGACTTAACATGCAGCAAGTTTATATCTTAAATGTCACAGCATTAATGAATGAGTCAGACTATTTTTTCTTAAATTTCTTGTTATCATTAACATCTTTCCAGTAAGCACAGTAGTAAAGCCTCAACTTCTTTGCTGGCAATAGGACTTCCACACTTGTCATATTCTTTTCTTACTATCGTATTTTCTTCAGGAATTTATTTAGATTTGTCTTATACAGGCTGACTCTGCTGCTTAAATTTATTTATGAATTCTTTAAATTCTCCGTTGTTTTGTTAGCTCCTTTCAAGACCTTCCAAAATGAAAGCATAAACAAACATTAGACAAGATCCTATTCATGTATAGATTTCCAACCCAAACGAAGTGACTAAAAATATCTGAGAAATCTATGTTCTTACAAGACATGTCTGCTGATCATGTCTGCTGCTGCTGCTGCTGATGATGATGATGATGATGGTGATTATTTGTTTTTGTCAAAAGCTTTAGTATTGATAATTCAAAAAAGTAAGTTGTATATATTTTGAAAACTGCTACTAGAATAATTGTCTTTATTCTAGATTAATTGTCCAATTTAATTCTACTATCATTCTGTTGATAGATTTTCGAATAGAGAACCTATATGCTGTTTATTTCGAGATAATAATCAAATATTTTTATTTTAAAATTATAACAAAAAGATATGTTTTAAGAACTACACTAAACTATTGTAGTTCATCATTGTATACTTTAAACATATTGACTATAATTTCTCTTATTTGTACAGCTGCTACTACTTTTATTATCATTTTTCCTCTGTATGCTCAAGAAGAGACAGTATTATCTCCCCAAAGTATTGGGGTAAAGATCACATCACCTGCCACGGGTCAAGAGGTCTCTGTTATTAATAATAATAGCAGTAATAACAACAATAACAACTTAACAATCTCAGGTACCTCTACAGATGATGCTCTTACTGATTGCCAGGTTTCGGTTATTGTAAATAATGTAAAGCCATACCAATCAACTGTAGCAAATAGTTCTGGTGAGAAAGATGACTATTCAAGATGGACTTTCTTGCTTGACTCCAGCTATGCTTCCATTAATGAAGGCCCAAACAACAAAATAACCGCCAAAATACTATGTCCTCCTAATTTAACAAAATGGTATAGTGTTAATGTAACTGGAGTATCAGCACCACCACTACCATCGTCGGATAGTTTTACTGTTCC
>DATFPS010000071.1:0-6089 GCA_035264705.1 Nitrososphaeraceae archaeon
AGTGCCGATAGGCTATTGCAAGATGAAAATAGCAATCGATATATCTAAAATAAACTATGTTATTCATTATCTATTGTCTAGCTAATGATGCAAATAAAGCGTTTTCCACTAGCAACAGCATCCATCATCACATTAAATGCTGTAATTTTTGCCATAGGACTGTTATCAGGTTCCCAAACACAAATTATTCAAAATTATGGCTTTATTCCTAATCATCTTTTTTATGCGAGTAATGCAAATGATGTTGGGAATAACAATAATCCTGTTGACAGTGCTCAGCAAAGTCCCTTGTCTTCTTCCCTGCCGCTGCAATCGTCAGAACCACAATCATCATCACCACTACCCGAATCCTTGAAAAGATTGTTCACATCTATGTTTATACATGCTAACATTGCACATATTGCGTTCAATTTATTTGCCTTGGTTTATCTTGGTGGATATGCAGAAAGAGCAATCGGGGTTCTCCGATATGTACTGGTATATCTTATATCAGGAATTGTAGCAGCTTTATTCCATGGTATTATAGCGTCTTATATCTTACACAATGGAGATGTAGTACTAATAGGTGCGTCAGGAGCTATCTCTGGTGTATTAGGCATAGCAGCTGCTGCTGGCAATTCAAGGGCCTATTATTGGCTGGTGCTACAAATTGTATTTGCAGTGATTGGCTCTGTAAGTGCACTTCCAATAGCATTTACTGCTCATGTTGGTGGATTTATTGCGGGCGTATTAATGACCAAGGTATTAGTTAAGTTAGAGCAGACAAAAAGAAAATCAAGATATTTTCTGCAGCCGTGAAAGAAAAGAGGTGATGCTTACTACTAACTGTCAGGACAGAAGATCAAAGAAAAAAAATTCTCTCACATTTTTGAATCAATATTATACACAAATATTTGACATAAAAAGTAACGGAACAATTGTTGCAGTAGGCGATGATCCTAAGGAAGGTGGAGATGTTATAGGCAAACCAGTTGAAGCTAATAGTGGATATTGCCAGAGCATATAATCTAGTTCTAATTGATTCAACAGGTAAAAACATGACATATCCAAGTCTAAATGCAAATTACACTATGGATGGTATGAATACTATATCAATTCAGGATGGATATGGCCTAAAGGACAAGCATCACCAGGAGCTCCACCTATAACCACATTTACCATCACATTTGAAAAATCAGGAATATATGATTGTTAGAAACCCAATGACATTGCAGTATAGGACTATTTTCATAATAGGGACGAAGACATTGATGTATTCATATAATATAATCCAGACCTAGGTTAGGATTTGGACCCGGTACATTTGCCTCACCAAAGGTTGATTCATTAATCAAGTTCCCATTTCTATTCAGCCCAAGTCTCTCCTTTTATGCTAAATTGAATACTTGGAAGGAGTTATTTGTCTTATAACTTTAAATCATAGAAGATACTCTTGTTTTTATTGGAGCATATGAAACCCCACATTATTACAATTTTGCCACTATTTTTGTTTTTAATTTTAATACCTATCTACATACCAATAGTAAATCTAGCTCAAGCTTCCAGCTCTTCTGATTCTACTAGTACTACAGATGATATTCCTACCATCCATAATACCAAGTCTAAACCTCTCCCTGGAGGACCCACACTTAATGATCCTAATCTAAACTTAGAACAAATCTTTACTGGACTTGACCAGCCTACTGGTATGGCATTTGTGGGTCCAAATGACATTTTAGTAACAGAAAAAAATACAGGTATCGTAAAGAGAATCACAAATGGCCAATTGAATCCGGAACCAGTTCTTGATGTAAGTATTGCTAATATAAAAGAGAGAGGAATGCTAGGAATTGCTGCCGCAGTAAACAGTAATAGTAATGGAAATGCACCTACTAATACTATTGGCCCCACCTATGTCTTTTTATACTATACTGAATCTAGCAGCACAACAGACGGAGATGATGCTAATTCAGAAGAAAATGTATTAGGCAGTCGTCTTTACAGATATGAATTAATAGACAATCAATTAGTAAATCCAAAATTACTTTTGGATCTTCCAGCTCATCCACCACCAGATAGGGAAGAGGCTTCAAGAGATCATTATGGTGGCAAAGTATTGATTGGACCTGCTGATAATT
The DNA here is from genome assembly GCA_035264705.1 of Nitrososphaeraceae archaeon. Lineage (GTDB taxonomy): Archaea > Thermoproteota > Nitrososphaeria > Nitrososphaerales > Nitrososphaeraceae > JAJNBK01. Next base: position 2,118 of record DATFPS010000071.1, read on the forward strand.
ATGTATATGTTGGTATTGGTAATGTTGCAGTTCATAAAGGTCAAGCTCAGAATGTTCTTGATGGAGAACCACTTGATGGAACTAGTGGAATACTTAGAGTGACACAGGATGGTCAAGTATCACCAAATCCTCCATTGGGATCCACACAGCCAATGAGTCCTTACTATTATGCCTACGGTATACGTAATACCTTTGGAATGGACTTTGATCCTATAACTGGAAAATTATGGGATACAGAGAATGGTCCTACATCTGCAGATGAGATTAACATAGTTGAACCGGGGTTTAATAGCGGACATTCAAAAATTCATGGTTTTGCAAAAGATGCAAGTAGTGCAGATATAGAAGATGATTCTGAAGATGCTTCCTCAGAGGCAACAGCAGCAACAAACCCTGCTACTGATTTAGTTAACTTTGGAGGAAACAGCCAGTACAGCGATCCAGAGTTTGTTTGGACTATGCCACTTGGTGTAACTGCACTTAAATTTCTCAACTCCGACAAATTAGGAAAACAATACCAAAATACTATGTTTATAGGTGACACTAATCTTGGCTGGCTGTACAATTTTAAACCAAATCCTCAAAGAACAGGATTAATGTTTAGTGATGGTAGTCCGCTTGCAGATAAAATTGCTGATACTCCAGAGGAAATGCAAGAAACAATATTTGGAAAAGGATTCGGTGTAATTACTGATATACAAGTTAGCCCGTATGATGGTACTCTATATGTTCTTACGTATGCTGGATCAATCTATAAGATATATTCTTCTTTATAGAATACTTACTAACAAGCGGGTAACTTTTATCTAATAACAATTCATAACAAGAATACTTTATTTTTATTGGTGTCTGGTTTGTAGGCATATACGATGTTGTCAAATCAATCAACAATATCGGTTTTACTATACGATAAATTTCTGGCTCTTCTTCTTCTATGTATTTCTCCGATCCGATAGTCTAGAAATGTAAATGATGACTGCGGCAATGATTATGTGGAGTTAGAAGGAGAAGCAGCAGCAGCATCTATCACACTATTTGTCTATTCTTCTACAAGATTTTGGTAATTCTTTTCGGCCAAATCTAATAGATTATCTTTATTGAATCCAAGGTATTTGATAATGTTAATGTCATTATTGTCATTATGTCCATTAACTTTTGGAATAAGCATATTATGAATTAAATTAACCAATTCTGGATCATCTTTTAAAGTCTGAATTATTGCTGTGAGAGATATTGATATTAGTTTGTTATATTCTGATAAAACTGCTTTAACAGCTTCTTTAGCGATCTGATTTATCTTTGAATAGTCTTTTCCATTCAGAACATCCGTAATCCACTTTTCTAATCTATTCTTTCGATTAGTTCTTTTATTGCTGTTCTTTTCCCTTGCACTCTTCTTCATAAGAGAATGCAATTTTATCTATATTGATATTTGATATTCTCTGGTCGCTATGTCATTTAGCAAATCTTGTTCTAAATATCGACCCTATTTACGCCAAATTTTAATTGTTTATAGAGAGTTTCCATGTAAGGAAGTTTGTGAATAGCAATCTCTACAATATTTACTACTTGCACTATGTTGATACCCTTTTTATTTACTAGTTGTTGGTATAATTTCCAAAGTGGCCCTAGTTTGCCATTTGGCCCTTTATGTATGACATTGAGTTGATGTCATCCTTTTAGATCCTAATTTCTCTGTATAGTTTAGATACCTTGATGCAGGAAGGTTTAATTCGATAGCGACTTCTACAGTTGTCTTACCTTCGGAAAATAGTGTATAGACTTTGGAAGATATCTCTTCTTGCTGTTGCTGGTTTTTTATATTTTTGTCATCTGGCTTCTTCTTCCTTTATGATAGCATGTATGTCGCTGAGTAGGATTCTTTCTATGTCAGCGATTCAGGCGTAAGTCTTTCCTTGATTATAGTAGAGGCTGATGATGCATTTTTCTTTCTTCAGTTATCTGCAAAAATATACTCTTATATTATATAGATAATTGATACCTAAAAAGGGAACGTTTTCTATGATACTGTTTGTTTCAATCTCTATTCCGAAATATTTCCTTGTTACCATCTACTTTCATCTTTATAGTATGACTTCCTAAATATTAAAGTTTGAGTATATTTAAGACTTACACTATAAGGAAACTAACGAATACTTGTTATTAGATTTAGATATAAGCAATATTTTTTATTTATCTATGACTTTGAATATCATAAGACACTTAATGGTTGTTATATCTTTTCTCTCAGCGATATCCGCATCAATATCAATAAGCAGTACGGCATCAGCATCAATTGATTATAGCGACACAGCTATAGAAGAAGTATTCAAAGTAATTGTTACAGTTGCAGGTGTTGAAGGAAATTGTGGAAAAGAAATAAAAAAATAATAGTAGCATACAAGTCAGATACATTTGAACTATGCGAAGGAGATGAAAGACCACTTGAAGAGCAAAGAGCAGATCCAATATTCTCTGAAGGACATGAATTTGAATTTCCAAAAGGACAAATTGCAGTAGGAGAATCATTTGATGTTTGTGTCGAAGATCCAGGCGGATTTTAGATTGCAAGACTTTGACAAATTCTCCTTCAAAGCATCCAGAGGAAGTAACATTTAGCATTGACTAAATGCTCTTTCAACAAGAGCTATAGCTTTTGTAGTGGACTTTTCTGTCCACTATTAAGTCTATTTTAGCCATTAAAATATTGATAGAGGTAATATTTAACAGCAATATTCAGAGAGTACTCTACGTTCTAACTAAAGCTTTGTCTAAATTCATCATAATCCAACAAGTCCATACTTATGATTTTTTAAACAAACAAGATATGCCATAGAGTCCGCAACAGCAATGTATCCTATTATAGTAATAAAACTTGCAATGGTTGAAGCAATGAAAGGTTGATAATCCAAAGTCAGGAGCCAAAAGTGAATAGCGGGTTTTACAGTATTGTATTCAATTTCTGCGATTGAAAGTGTGGATGCTAGTTTCAATAAAACCCACTTTACTTTCCCCGATTCTCTTCTCTTCCCTTGTTTGTGAACAAACTTGTCTTTGTATTCAAAATAGAAAAGAATGCCGAATATTGTGAGGAATACACTCAATTCAGCAACTAACGAGATTAAAGAATTAACAAGTGGAGAAGTGAATCTTGATATCGCCTGGCTAGTTCCAGCGCTAGTAGGAAATGCACCAGCAAAGCCAATTAGAATATTTCTGTTAAATAAAAGATAGTCCTTTAATCGAATCCTATTCATTAGCTCTCACTCTACTTGCTTTTATTTCACATCCTTAAGAATTGTGACATCCATAGCATATCCTTTTTCATTCATTTCTTCTGCTATCCTTTGCCAGTCAATCTGTGAAACCTTTTCGCAATCCAAAGGTCCTGATGATCTAGAGAACCTCCAATAATATTTTGATAACTAAAAGAAGTGAATATCTTTTAGTCCTAATTATGGTAAATAGGACTAATAATCATATCGCCTACTGGGGCATATAATATTATAGATTAACTTTGCAAGGAGCATCTTTTTTTCTCTATACCTCTCTCCCTCGCTGTCTCTTTGGTGCTTCAAACCTTATTTTGCATGGTAAGTAACGGTATATTACCGAACTCTATATGAATGAACCAACATCATCTCAATCACCAACACAATCAACAACCCTACCATTAACATCACTACAAGAAATACTCCATAATAGAATCATACAGAAGAAAGGAGAAATTCATGGGTCTCATAATAGAGTTTATAACGACAACGTATGGACGGAGATAGAAACATTGCAATGGGTCTTGGCTCAAATACTAATGCTGCTGCGACGCTCACGAATCACATAAAGAGAGACTCTTTCTTTGACCCCAGCGAAATCAAAAGAAAATGAAAGGAAAAGTAAGGAATTTGAGGAAGAAATAGTAACTAAGGAATATGAAGAAAGAATCGATAAACTATCATTACAATTCAGGGTAGC
>DATFPS010000072.1:0-13595 GCA_035264705.1 Nitrososphaeraceae archaeon
CTGGAGGTATTCCTGCAGGGAAAGGTTATTTAATAAGCGGAGGCAACAAACGTGAAATTGCGGTGATTACAGTAGTTGGCTATCTGGGAAGAATGAGGGGAGTCAGTTCTTTATTTCACCTACCAAAATTGATTTTTCACAATTAGAAAGTGTTACAGAACAGGAATGGCTAGACAAAATATTCACGACATAAACGATGCTGAAATAATTAAGACGATTTTTAGACTAAATACTTATGCAAACGATCCAGAGATTCAGAGCATAGGACCGGTACTTCACCAAATCTATGTGGGTAGTCGAGCAGGAGTTATGTATTTAGATGGAGGCTGGCAGACACTCGTCGACGGACTACTAACAGTAGCCAAAAACGCAAATGCAAGAATTGTCATGGGAAAAAAGGCAATCAGGATGAAAAGAACTGATTCTTCCGGATGGCAAGTTCTGCTGTCTGACAAAACCCAAGTATCAGCAAAGATTGTTGTAATAGCGGCAGGTCCAATGGATGCCTATAGCCTCTTCGATGATAAAGAGAGACCAGAGGTACTGTCCAGGGCAGCAAAGCAGGCAAAACCCGTACGCCTGGTGTGTCTGGATGTTGCTCTTAGCAGCCTTCCAGACAAAGACACATTGTTTGCTTTGGGGGTAGATCGTCCACTATATTTTTCGGTTCATTCTGCATATGCAAAGCTTGCTCCTGAGGGTGGGGCATTAGTCCACGTCGCAAAATATCTTGGTACTTCAATTGAACCCAAGCCAAGAGAGGATCAACCAGAGTTAGAAGAATTCCTTGATTTACTGCAGCCAGGATGGAGACAGGTGCTTGTTAAGAAGAGACCACTGCCCAACATGGTGGTATCTAATGCTCTTGTTACTGCTGCAGACGGCGGAGTAAGTGGAAGACCGGATACAAAAATTGCAGAGAATTTGTACATAGTAGGAGACTGGGTAGGCAAGGAAGGATTATTGTCTAATGCGTCAGCTGCAAGCGCAAAGCATGCTGCCCAGCAAATTTTGAATGAGTGAACTATTTTTATCTTAATTAGGATAATCAATATCAAAGCGATAATACTTACGACATGATAGCAAATTTTTTCAGCTAAGTAGACGCCATTAACTTATCAAAGTCTTGTTGATCCCATTCTTGAGTTGGATCAACTATCCATTAATTTCTGCTTCTTCTTTTTTATCTAACTGAATTTCCATCTGGTAGAATTTAGATTATATATCTGAAAAGAAACTCTTATGAAGATACCTTTTATAAGTAACGAGTAATGGTTGAAATTGGTATAGCTGAATATTTCAGCATGGGAGGAGCACTTGGAATTATAGGTAGTCTGTTTGTAGTTCTATACTTTTCAAGAAAACAAATGCAGACCCTATCCGCAGATATAGAAACAAAAATTCTCAATGATATGGATGAAAGAATGCGTGAAATTACTCAGATTGGATAGAACGGCCAGAATTGATTAAAGTACTAATATTGCAGCAAACTATTCTTCACCAGAAGTATCATATGCTTATTGTATTCTATACACATTTGCACATGTATTCCATATGTGGCAAAGAGGTGTAGTAAACGATAGCGAATGGACAGGCTGGTTGCGATATATGAAAAGCGCTTTTGAACAATGTACTATAGCAGAAATATGGAAAACTATAGATGCAGGAAAATGATTTGATCCTGACTTTGAAGAATTCATTAATAAAGAATTATCTGCTTTGTTGCACGAATCTGATATTAGTAAATTAAGTTTGAAAAGCTCTAACCAAATGATACATATGACTTCTGAGCTATTAATAGCTGATCCTGAAACCAGCTAGCAACGACGATTTTTCCGAATTATGCAATAAAGCAGAATTATCTAAAAAAATAATGAAAAGAAGAGCGTTTCAAGATATTGACCTGACCTGGTATATCGCCTTTCTCTTCTGCTCTCGTCTCTCCATCTCCAATATTCGTGTTGCTTATCAGGAATATGTCAATAAAATAATATAATGTCGGATTCAGGATGTAACCATCCTAAATTAATTCAGAACATGTAAAGCCTAATTCCTATGGTTGTGAGTATTGTCTTAAAATTGGTGATTCTTGCGTGCATTTATGTCTTTGTCTTATTTGTGGCCATGTAGGGTGTTATGACTCATCAAAGAATAAACATACAACTAAACATTTCCATTCAACAGAACACCCGATTATCCAATCTTTTGAACGTGATGAACATTGGAAGTGGTGTTATATGGATGAAACATTTCTGTAAGTTAAATTGAAGGTTAATTTGTTCTGAATAAAACTCTACTAATTCCTAATCTCAAATGACACAAATAGCAGTGGGCCTGTCATTTAACGTATATTGATGAAATAGAATACTTTTTAAATGTGTCAAACAAAATAAAGAATATACCAAAAATAAATTAGAAATACCTATTTGGCTATAGATGCTGAAGCCAGTTAGGTATTATTGTTCATTCTATACAACAAGTAGCAAATAATGTAACCGGAAAAATAGTATTAGGTTATACAATTTTTTACTAAATGATAAGAAAGAATATGATAATTGAAATTCTTGTAATGTTAGAAATAGTAAAATATCTTTCATTTCATTTCATTCAATTACACTTTTTTAAAAGAAACTAAATTTTTATTAGTAAATAAATATTATAGTAATAGTATGAATCATTCGGTTATCATTCCAGAATTTATACCATATGAAAAAAATAAGAAATTTTATTCCAGAGGTTGTTAAAATACAAAAGGGAGATAACGTTAAATGGATAAATGTAAGTAACGATTTTCATAATTTATATTTTTTCGGGCTGGTAGAAGATCTTTCAAAAGTTGAAATCGTAGAACAACTACAAATAGGTCAAGGAGAATCGAAAGAATTGACATTTGATTATGACTATTCACAAATTGACTATATTTGTAAAGAACATACTATGAAAGATCTGAAAGAACATAACAGCATATCTATATTTGTTCAAAAGTATAGTGATATGAGCAATACTGAAAGACTAATATGTCTTAGTAAAAGATTCAATATTCGACATCAGTATTTGTTAAGTCAATTAAATGGAAGAGAATAAAAAATTGGAGATTAAATTAGACAATGTCTAATGAAAAAATAATAGACGTAGATGATACTTATGATAAAGAAAAACTTGGTTTATTTTTTGATCCATATATATTTAATGAACTAAAATCATTTCGTTCCTATGGAATTGAAGTCAATAGACTGATCATTGTATTTTGGGATATTAGTAATTTCTCAGACCTTACTAATGAGCTTGCCATAGGGAGAAGAAAGGAAGAACTTTTACTTTTTTTAAAAGAATACTATTATGCAGCATCCCAAATAATCAGCAACAATAATGGAATTTTGGACAAATTTATAGGTGATGGAATTTTTGCTTATTTTGGTATTAAAGATATAAAATTTGATGACGTTCCTAATAGAACAATTCTGGCTGCCATTGAATTAAGGAAAATATTTGATGATATAAAAAATAGGCATCTTGAGCTATGGAATAATTATTTTGGTTTTAAACCATATACTAATATTGATTTAAAATGTGCTATTCATGTAGGAGATGTTATTTTTGGTTATTGGAATTCCCCTTCAAGAGTACAAATTACAGCAATGGGAAAGAATGTTAACTTTTGTAGTAGACTTGAGGGTTATGCGAATAAAAACCAAATCATTATTTCAGAGGAAGTTAATAAGTTAGTTATGGATAAATTTGATACTAATAAATTATATATTCCAAAAAGTGAAAGGCTGAAATCATTCAAACATATTGATCATGTATATGAAATAATACGGCCTAAATTTTGACAATTTCTTTTTTTACTTAATAAAGTTAACAATTTTAATAAATGTGTAATGTAAAATTTTCTTACTCACGAATCTGAAAATATCTTGAATTTGAAATGATTTAAAGATTGGAATTGGGTTTGTCGATCATTACTGTATACTCGAATGAAACGTAAACTACTCAAATATTTACAGATAATTAAAATATCAACTTAAGCCAGAAGAATGTTATAAAAAACTACATCATCTCACTCTCATCAGAAATAAGACAAAATAACATACATTTATACCATCTAGGAATAGACATGACTATTATTTCAAAAATGAAAGAAAAATTAAAGAAAATTAAAATATTCTCAACTGCTAATGATTATAAGAATAATTATTTGTTACCATTATCAAAAGAGAAAACAAATATTGATGAAATGGATATTGAATCAATAATTAGAGAAACGGAAGGGATAGAAACGCTAAAGGACACTGAAAAAACAGATGGAAACAAAAGGAAAAACAATACTGAAACCTATAGTTCCAATGAAATTAATCAATAATAGAGGATAAAGTGGAATCTTTTTGTTTATACTAGCCATAAATTAAGTAGTAGAAGATATGCTTCAAGTTAAAAATTTTTAATATATGCATACAGATAAAAATTAGCTCATGTTTAAAAATATTTTTAATTTTGAAGTGAGATTGATTACTGGTAATCAAAGAATATACAGAATATATTAGAAAAATAATCAGATTATTATATACAAACCAATTTTGGTAAAATGAATTTAGAAAATCTCATTACTTAAATAATTGATTAATAACCTGCACTAGTATGCAAAAGAACGAAAGATCACCGAAACTAATATATATTTAGCTAAAAATTTTGATATAATGTACAAATATAGTTTCTTATATGTTGCAGTTTCCGTCATTGTAATGCTATTCCTTATACAATTTAGTGCTTTGAAAGAATATACGATTGCACAAGAACCATTATCTAACCAATCCCAGATAGTGGTAGCCCAGACCCCTGTAGAAAAAACTAATCTTGAAAGATTTGATAAACTTGATTTTCAAGCATGGAATAACAGAAATTGGACACTCTTTAGAGAGTTACATGCACCCGATGTATTAGTTGTAGACTTTAATGGCCATACGACAAAAGGTATCGAGCAGCATGTTCAATGGGCAATGGCAGCGATTTCAGCCGCACCAGAAAGCAGAGTACTAGCCCATCCAATCAAAATTGCTGCAGGAAATTGGACAGCAGGGACTGGTACCTTACCAGGGAACTTAACTATGGTTACAGTTGCGCACTGGAAGGATGGCAGAATAGCTCAAGAGTACTTGTTCATGCAGAATCCTAGCACAGCAGCTACAGGTTAGTAAGCTTGGGGTTCGTTATTGTAGCGGCATTGATAATAATGTCTGCTGCTTCTTTGGGAATAATCCAAACTGCAATAGCGAAGGGAACACCCTACCAAGCTGGATATGACCATGGCTGCAGTGATGCCAAATGCTGCTCTCCACAAGATACGTAAATTTTCGCCTTTTGGTGGCTATAATTTCTAAAAAAGAAGAGACTCATAGAATCATACTTCAGGAGAAGTCGAAGTAGGAAATATGAGGAAATATTTCTAAAACACAGCCTATTGTCATTAACGCACCAAGTTAGTTATTACGTGATTAGCTCTGTATCCTACCTTGTATCCTGCACATTAATCGTTTGAATGACTACTAACGTCGCATGAGTTATTATCAACACCGCTAATCGCATCAGCGTTATAGGTCTGGATGTGTGAAGATTCAATAACTAGTTGAAATATCCAAAGAAAATGAAATTAGAAGCACAAATTGAAGTTGATATGCCCCTTTATATTATTGAAGATAAACATAGACTTAGAGGATGGTCTAGTACACTGTATTTCTAAAGGCCTCTATGAAGAAGGAATATCTTTCAAAATAAATACAGTCACATTCAAAACATGGTCATGAAATGAATTCCATGAATATATTAGATCATGTTGGGGATCTTTAGCTTTAGCTTTTGTTCATTTATATTTATAAACTATAATTTGAATAGGCTTATAGGTAATCAATGAATAAATCAAACTCAAGTACGATCGCCACCAATGACGGCACCGAAATCTACTACAAGGACTGGGGCAAAGGCCCGGTCGTAACGTTCTCGCATGGTTGGCCTCTGAGCTCTGACACTTGGGACGGCCAAATGCTTTTCCTCGCGCAGAACGGCTTCCGGGTGGTCGCACACGACCGTCGTGGCCATGGCCGGTCGAGCCAGGCGTCTTCGGCCAATGACATGGACGGCTATGCCGATGATCTTGCAGCTGTGATCGAGGTGCTCGATCTCAAGGACGCCAGTCTCGTGGGCCACTCCACCGGCGGCGGCGAAGTCGTCCGCTACATCGCGCGCCATGGGACTAAGAGAGTTGCCAAGGTTGTCCTCATCGCGGCTGTGCCGCCGATCATGCTGAAGTCAGACACCAATCCTGAGGGCCTGCCGATGGAAGCGTTTGATGGCATGCGTTCGGGCCTAATCAAGGATCGCTCGCAATTCTACAAGGATCTGGCCATCTTGTTCTACGGCGCTAACAGGCAGGGGGTCAAGGTCTCCCAGGGTATCCTGGATCAGTTCTGGCTCTGGAGCATGCAGGCCGGCCTCAAGAATGCCTATGAAAGCATCAAGGCCTTCTCCGAGACCGATTTCACTGAGGACCTCAAGAAGCTCGACGTCCCGACCATTGTTATGCACGGCGAGGACGACCAGATCGTTCCCGTCAAGGATTCGGCTAAGAAATCAGCCAGGCTCATCAAAGGCGCGAAGGAAATCTACTATCCGGGCGCACCTCACGGCCTCACGGCCACGCATCAGGATCAGCTCAATGCCGACCTGTTGTCCTTCTTGAAATCCTAGACGTGGCACCAGAACAAATGACAATAAACATTCTGTAAAAGATAACGTAAGGTCCCAAAAGATGATGGTGGTGAGAGCTTAGAAGTGCCACATACAGATCAAGGAACACAATGCCCATCCTGAGTGGCATGACTCGATAGTTAACGACTTGGCTTATAACTGTAAGTTAAGGGCCCAAAGTAGCAATATCTATACACTCTCGATATAGCAGTTCATTTCATGATTCATCCTAAAAGACTTCGTTAGTAGTTATTACTGTATGACTTGTTTCTCTAGGTTCTTCATAATCTGGCCCATCTGCTTCTTCTTCCTCATCTTCACCAGATGATTTTAGATTCTCTTTAGATTTCTGAGATACAAACCTAATAGCATCGTCTACCGCAGTAGCATTAGTAAGTAAGCCAGATTCATTGAACAACACTCTTTAGCTAATGACAATGCCTGTATTTTTTCTCTTTTGTCTTCTGTATCTTGTGCTGTATCCATGCTTCTCTTGTGATGGCATTTAGTCCAACCATACATTTCTCATATTCTTCCGTTTTGCCATGTAATATAATGCATAAAATCACATTTGGAGGATCGGATGAAAAGATAACTTGAATAGAGTGGGCTAACAGAAAGCTAACAATACTATAATTCATACTCTGAGATCCAAAAATAACTTGAATGCTTGTCTTTAAAGGTAATAGGCTGAAGTATTAATAAGGCAAACCATTGAACCCGTTACATGCAGGAACCTAACCCCCTTGGTTCCATTATATACATGTGTTCAAATACTGATTATGCATATTGTATGATCTATGTCCTAGTAGGAGAATGTTGTATAGTCATGTATGAACAGTTTATAGCAATTGGTAACAAGATATCTCTATATTCATAATAACAATATCTTCTTTATATAAATATATAAAATCTTATTTACTTTAATTAGATCAAATGTAAAGTTCTTTACAAATAGACTTTTAGCATTTATTAACTTATGAAATATATAGCATGTACGACTTTAAGAAAAACTTATTTCTTACCTACAGTTTTTGATGATAACATGAACCCTAAAACAAAAAGCATACGAACTCAGGGTTCAATGGACGCCCAGTCCATCATTCAAATAGCGATAGATTACGGTACTTTTTATGTTCAGAATGCTCTATTTCTTAAGAAAAAGAGGATCTTTTGCCACAGATCTATTCTGACCTTCTCTTTGCTTAACCCACGAGGCCAAAGCCTATCTACTAATATTCTAAAACTGTTATCTCCTTTTGGGTTATCATATATCCTTTCGATTTTTATTCTCAATAGTGAAGGTCACATGTAAAGTTCAGGAGATAGTACAGAAAAAGGATTTGTTATTCTTGAAAACACTTCTTTCCTATATCCTGTAGAGATAGGCGGTCTGGTGAGGATACTAATTTCATAGCGACTAGAATGACAGAAATAACTCAAATGTAGTTATAAAATCAGAATATTGATAAAACAATGCAGATAGACGGTGAAAGAGCAAGCAATGCTACAATTCTAATATGAGATTCTAAAACGAGTATTTCAGATCGTATATGGTATATGTATGGTATAAAGATAACAAAAGATACCAAGATATGCTTCATAAGGTACAAGTATTAGCCAATATGTTTTACGACCCTCACTTTCGGATATCAAAAACTTTAGAAAATACTTGTGGTTAGATATGGAAAATTCTTCGAAACGAAAAAGGAAATATCAACTATATTCAATATTTTGAAATTGTATAACTGACAGCAAGCTCAGTTATTGTCCCTTCCACTAACCTGTACCACAGAAGGGTAATTTTTAATTTATATATTGTGAGGCAAGTTTTGTCGCTTTCAAAATGTTCAACAATATAGATCATTTATCAGGTGATGATGTTCAACTTAACATCTAGGCTTTATTACTGCTCTGAATCTAACTTCACCCTTTTCGACTTTATCATATGCATCATTTACATTCTCTAACGAGAATATTTCAGTCATTACCTTCACTTTACCTTTTGCCAGATAGTCTAGGGCTTTATAAAGAAGTTTAATCTTTTCCTACTCACAATAGAAAAATATCATTAGCAGTTGCATCGATATTCTAACATAGTATAGGATGTTTACTACTTTCTCATTCTAAATAATATGTATACAAGTACGAAAGGTATTACAGCTAGTATAAATGCAGGAAACCTATCTAGTATAGATGAGAGTGCAAGCTCGAGACCAAGAAATAATGTAATGCAATGCCAGCAGGAATTAAGCCAAATATAATAAATCTATGACTTCTTATTTTGAATTTGTCTAGATCTTTGTATGGATATTGTATATGGTGATAGATTACAGGTATTACAAAAAGTGAAGCTGATATAGTGATAGAAAAAAGAGACAAAAGAAAAATTATTTTATCTTCCAACACAAAATCGTCAGGAGTATTTATCGATATCTCTAACAAAAAACCAAACAAAATACCAGCAAAAGTAGTTAGTAATGCAGCTTCTCTTAGTATTGTATCATAGTCTTGGATGAGTCTATCTTCTTCTTTTCTTTTTGTAGTATCATCATTATTATCAAACAAGATATATGTATCTACAATAATAATAGAGTTCAATATTAACTGAGGTTTATGTTCATAACAATTGTTAGTTTTTCTGCTACACTAGAAGAGAAAGAGGTATAAAAGAAAAATTGGTACTGTAATAACAACAACCACTAGGATAACAACAGTTGTGACGGAAAGAACGAAGCGGATGAGGAATTAACAAAAGAGAAATGAGTACCTAACTATCGAATCAAACCTGTTCACCAGCACCAGATCCCCTGCATTGAAAACCCAACTGCAGAAGGCTGTGAACATACACCACCTCCTTCCACCTGATCCGTCTGAGGAAGATCCAGCTGCAGAAGTATGTCCAGATCCAGAACCAATACTAGATCCAGGTGATGGTGAAGATGGAGGAGATGGTGGTGGTGAATAATAAAAATACTAACTTGTCCTAAAGAGGTTTGACACCTGTGGAGACAATACAAGTTACAGTCAACAACAGTAATTAAAGTATTGATTAAAACTCATAATAGAAAACAAATATGAGTGTTAGTGTCAGGTATAGGCTAGATTAATCTGCACTTATAATAATTAGATCTCTTGCGTAATTATATGACACAATATCGTATCCTATCCATCCTACCCATGCGATTATCTCTAAACCCTCATTCCATTGGATCGCATTATCCTTAAGTTAATTAGGACTAGACTATGTTTGATATGACGTCATAACGTCGCAGCCTTTTCCTAAATTTAAAACCAAATATCCCAAATTTCTTGAGTCTACATATTGTATGTTCGACTACAATCCTGAGTTTAACATGTTTTTTATTATATCTTCTTTCTTCCGAGGACGGTTCATTCCTCCTTTTCTTTCTGTATGGCAGAACAATAGACTTTAGTATAGGAAAGTCTTTTTGAATTCTGAGATAGCCTACAAACTAGTAATTTACTATCAACCAGAAACTGGTGAGTTAGATGTTAACAAGACCATAGGAGGCATATTAAGAAGGGTTAATGAGTAAATTCATGAAATTCACGTATTTCTTAGATAAATGGCAGAAGGCGAAAGAATCTAGGAGTGAAAATGCAAAGTTCTGTTATAGATTGCGAAGCAGCAGGCTATCATTTTTCATCTCAGATTGAAGTACGTAAGTAGTGATATAACAATAATAACACCATCTGGAAGATGGTTTTAACTTATTCCTATAGGAGTAGTTAGCATTACTACTACTACTTGTACCGCTTCTTCTTTTACTGCATATCAGCTTACTTTTGCTGATGATGTTCATGATGATTTATTTGATTATGTGATGAAAACCTCTTAATCTTCCATGAACCTGATTCCCATACAAAGTCAGACTAGAATAACTGAAAGGATCAAAAAAACCAATTAAAAATTCTAAAATATTAGATAGGACGCTTTACATTTTCCTTCCATATCTTCCTCACTCCCTTCTTGGTGCATAATTTTATTTTATATGATAATCATCTAGCGGCCTAGTCAACTATAATATATATATGAACAAAGAAGCACTACTCTATAATGTACACTGACCAATTGGCAACTTCCCAATTCAATAATAAATGTGTGTTAGATATAGCATTCGTAGGGATATTCTGATGTATTCGATATCATCAAGACAAAGGATAAAAGATTTAATAAAAACAGAGTTAGTAACCCTACCTGAAGATTCAATCGTCTATGATGCAGTAAGAACAATGAAGGATAGAGGGATTTCTTCTATTCTTGTTAGATCAGTATCTTCTTCTGAAAAAAATCCTCTTGTTACAGGAATAGTAACTGAGAGAGATATTTTATACAGAGTTATTGGTGGAAATAAAGGACCATACAAGACGATATTGAGGGACGTGATGAGCTCTCCTCTAGTTACTATTGATGAAGGAGCTTCGGTAACAGAAGCAATATCTCTGATGAGAAGTCTAAAAATTAGAAGACTGTTAGTGGTAAGAAGAGAAAAGACTAAGGAGGTTCAACTAGGTTTAGTTACTCTTATGTCGATAATAGGAAATGTCCCAACAGAAAGCTTAGATCTTGCTGAAATTGAATCTCCTTCTCCTGGGAAAGCAGTTGAAAAAGTAGTTGTAATTGTATGTCCTTATTGTGAATCCAAATTTGAAAACAAATCTGATCTGTCAAAGCATATAGATCGAATACATGTTGGAAGTGGACTGCTTGAAGGTGATTACGTCAAAGGTAACGATAGTAAGTCGAATGTCACATAAAATGTCATTTACCAATCTTCCAAAACGCTAATCCCAATATTCAGATATTGCAGCAGCAGGACCAATATAAACAAGGCTTTGTCATTCTCTACGATGATACTGATTCGTTATTTGTCAATAATGTAAAGAGTGTAGAAGATGTTAACAAGTTCATAAACAATTGTAAATCAAAGTTAGAATTTGATGTAGGACATGAAAAGACTTTTAGTAAATTAATCCTTGTTGGTAAAAAGCATTATGTTGGAATATTATCTGACCCAAAATAAAGGACCATAATAAAAGGCATGGAAGGTATCAAATCAGATAGACCCGAATTTATTCATATAGTCTTCTGGCAACTAATAGACGATATCAAATTTGGTAGCGATACTATACAAAACATAAATCATACATTAGATGAATTGAACAACGGGAAAGTTCCTCCTGAGATTCTAGCAATATCTTTGGTATTAGGCAAGGATCCTGTAGAGTATGAACATACTTGCAAAAAAAGTAGGTTAGGTACGAGACTTGGATTACAAAGTCTATACTCTTGTTTATTGCAAGTCTTATAATAAGCGGCCAACTTATGAGACAAAGACTAAGCATCAAGAAATATTGCATGTGATTTCTGAATCAGTTAATCCTGATGATATTAGTTACGCAAAATATAAGGAAATGTTTGTTAATGCTATCAATGATATACTGGAAATATTGGATAAAATGCACAAACAGATGTAGATACTGGAAAGATCATAAAATATAGAACTACAGTTAAAAAATTATTGACAATAAACATATCTTTGATATCGATTAAAACTTCAGAAAAAATCCTGTAGCAAATTCTGCCATAATGAAAATAATAACAAACTGCATAGCCGCTTGAATTGCAACCACTTTGACATACATTTTCATAAGTTTCTGAATCCTTGACATATCTGGCTGGTTTTTTCTCAGTTCAAAATATATGCGAAGATTTGTAGGCAGGAGAATACCTAGTCCTTGTATAAACATGACCGAAACAATTACTAACACTGCAGAAATCCAATAAACAACTGGTGGATTTAGAGTAATCAAACCCATTTCAGAAGCAAGAAAGTAACCAGCAGTTGTTGTAACAGCAGCAACAGTTGGCATATAAAAAACCATCTTTGGCATAAGCCAAGAAATAACTTCTTTACGTGTGGATAGACTTACATTTCTTAGTACCGGACCTAGCAACAAGGCCATAAATATGTCAGTCCCAGTCCAGAGTACAGCTGTAAAGACATGAACATAATTTAGTAGGAGCAAATTAGCACTAATAATCGCAACTATTACTGCACTAATTGGTATAACAACCCAAACATTCGATCGTATAGAGATCCTTGGAGGTTGTTGTTGTATGGCATTTACCATTACTCTTAATACCAAGTGAGGATTACTACATCTGCTATAAAAATTCTATATGTGTGCTTGCATGGATGTATACAATACTACCCTTCACTCAAAATGAACGCTTACAAGATATCAGTTAGCCGATTTACTAATTTATCAATTACCTAGAATTACTCAGCAATTTAATGGTAGTATAGTAGTAGTGATCGCTGATCTGCTTGATTTATTCACACAGGATCTAACATTGATCGTAATGAAGCAATATTCTTGGTAAAAGACATCATGAATTCATTCATCATGTGTTTATTCTATAATTAAGTTCCACAAGGTCTTCTTCATATTGTTTAGTCTTAATCAAGGTAAGTTCTGTATATTTACCAATATTATCAAACAATCGTTTTCCACTGCCTAGAAGAGTTTGAGTAATGCCAATGCTTATTTCATCTATTAAACCCAATTTGAGGTACTGTTGTGCAATATTTGCCCCACCGAATATCCATACGTTTTTATCTCCAGTTTTTGATTTTGCCTGTCTATGAGCTGTTTCTATACCTCCAGTCACAAAAATGAACTCTGCATCTTTATTTATTGATACCGGTTGATCATGGGAAACTACGAATATTGGCACTCCGTAATTAAATTGACTAAACCATTTCTGTTCAACTCCAATATCATAAGAACGTCGACCCATAATTATTGCACCAACCCTGCTCAAA
>DATFPS010000073.1:0-4822 GCA_035264705.1 Nitrososphaeraceae archaeon
TATTTTACGATTGAATATCAAAATATGACAAAAATAGATCAAAGAAGAAGGTATTTTCAAATGCTCCGAGAATTATTAAGAATGGCAGCAGTATCAACTTTTGTGATAGCAGCTCTAGCTTTATCGACGGTAGGATTATCATATAATGCATTTGCATATCATGGACAGGAAGTTCGTCTTGCCTTAGATAGTGCGCAATTCATACCTCGGTTAAATACCACTGAAGGATCTCAAGTTAAAGTATTTGTAAATTATACAGTAAATACAGTAAATGACCCCTCAATTGTAAATCAAACAATAAATGCTGTTATGAACGTATATACTCTTAATGGAACATTAATAAAAACATCTTCATTTCCAGCTGGATTTACTGCTACTAACTTTGGTACACAACAACTTGCAACCACTATAAAAGGAAATACGATACAAAATATAACAGCAGTTACAACAATTACAAATGCAGCAAAGCTAATACCTCTTTCAAATTCTTTAACAACGAAACTCAACTTGGGGCAGATTATACAATGATATATACAGAAGATATGGATTGATTATTATTACTTTCCTACCCATTAATTACGCCAATAATCATCGCGATCAAAAAACAAATTATCAAAAATACTAGTACAGATGTTGCTTATGCGATCAGTAGATAACGAGGAAAGTATATAGATAAAGAAGCAATTTCATATAACTATATTTGTTTTTGATATAGATTAATTCACGCTAGGAGAATGCTTCCATATTATATTCTATTTAATAGCAAAAGTGTCTATGGATCATATTTGTTTGAATAACTGATAATAATAATATGCAAAAATAAAGACTAACTGGAGTTAACATAATAGCGGCCCTGATGATAATAATCTGTACACTTGAAAATGCTAGCACTAACTATCACAAAGGAGAATTTGCATAAAACTAGATTGAGTATGCATAATTTCAAAATTGGAGAGTGGTGAACAAAAGTATCTATTTGCTAGTAAATGAACTATTTAGACAACTCTCTACGCAATTTGTGCATTACTTTTAATAGTTAGCACTATTATTATTATAGTTATCACTATGCTTATGATATAATTTTAACATTATTACAAGTTTTTTCTAATATATTGGATAATAAGTAAGTTAATTGTTGTCAATTTGTTTTTCAACAGATAGTTGTACTATTAATTTTAGAACCTCACCAAATGATGTATTAGGCATGAACACGACATCGTTCTTAGTAACGTAATCATCAACCTTGCTTAAACCAGAACCACCTATTATTATTGGTACTTTATGATACTTTAAATGAATTTCCTTGATCAGTCTTTCAGCTGGCTTTAAATTGTCTGCAATAGTTATTGAAATAAGTATAATATCAGGCTCTATATCCTTTAGATAGCCAATAATTGACTCTGGAGGAACTGAAGGTGATATATTATGTACTTTAAATCCTTTGCTAAGAAGAAGAGATTCTATTATATTACAGACTAAACTATGTAGTTCTCCATCTGGAGTACATATCAGAATTCTATATTGTGACCTCGTTGCTTTTGAATGAGAAATTTGTTCATTTATTACCTTTACTAGACTGCTGGCAGTATTAGTACATGCATGTTCAGTTGCAACATCAAGTTTTCCTTGCTCCCATAGTTCCCCAATTTTATACATGACAGGTTTTAGTAGCTTGTCATAAAAATTTGCGAGTCCAAATAACGATGAATACTTATCGTATATTTTGATAAGATCAGCCAAGTTGCAGTCTGTTAATAATGCAAATATTTCTTCTTGTATTTTTGCTAGCAATTTCTCTTTATTTGCAGGAGAAGAGCTATAAATTGAGATAAATGTGATAATCTTAGGATCATGGCGATATTCTTTAGGAATATCTTCAATTGTTACATTAGATGTTTTTCCAAGATACTTTATTATCTGTTGCTTTGAGGTATTGTTTTTATGATCCCATACGCTTTGAACAAGGTAAGCATAATCAATGCCCTTTACTTTCTTACTTCTAATATATACCATTTCTGAACAAAATTATTACCTTTATTTACTATTCCAATTATATTAAATTAGTGGTAAATAACAATTCTAGTGCTAAAAGAGAAATATTAGGAGGATCGTTATGTAGTGGTTTTACTCCTTGCAAACATTCCTAGTCCTGCCATTCTTCCAGATATAAATCCAGTCATTGCACCATATATAAGATGGAAAAAAAATGATCCTCCTATAATAATAGGATATAATCCCTGAAAGTGTGAAGTTATGTTATATATATATTGATTTGGTGCCGAGAATACAAAGGAATCAAGCCTTGGCTGTATCCCAAAGGTTGTAAGTGGCACAAATAGCACAATCCATAAAGCTATACCAACAATCATTCCCCTTGGTACTCCGTATCGTGCGTTATATGGTGCAATTTTCCGCCAAAATATTGCAAGTTGTCCAAATATGTTTCCTGCAGTGGTTCCTGTCAACACGTGTAGGGCAAACCCTATGTATTGAGCAGTTGTTGTATCAGTAAATCCTAGCGAGAGGCCAATTACAGCAAAGAAAGTACCTGGTGGAGTTCCTGATATGAGATCAACTATTACAAGTAGACCCGAAATTGCCCAAGCTGAAATAAATCCTGCTAATGAGCAGTACAATATAAATAATTTAGAGGTTTTTTGCGATTCCATGAGTTGCATTGGTAGTATTAATATAAAAACAAGTGACTAAGATTTTAATAGTGCCTAACTATAGACCATGAACTCTTATTTTATGAAATACATTATGAGATGCTACTACAACTACTGCCGCAATTATGGCACCAATAAAGTTTCTTATAGTCATAATTATGTCAGGAGAGCTAGCAATTAACGAATTACCTAAAACAGTGTATATGTTGTCAGTTAACCAAAAGGCAAGAGTAATCCAACCAATTATACCAGCAATCAAAGCACCAAGTCTTGCTCCTTTAATTACAAAATATATTGAGAAAGCTATTCCGAAGTACCAGAAACCACTTAGAATTAACCAATTAGCTTGAAATATTTCAGGTCTGGCGTCGAGTATATAGTAAGTAGAACTTATAGCAACCATTGCAAATAGCGATATTGACAGAATCCTATTATTAAAAAAGTGGGAAGTACGCTCTCTTCTTGCAATCCTTTCTCTTTGCAATTGTTCTTCTTTTGCAGATTTTATTGCTTCTTCAAAATTTTTAAGCTGAATAGGAATCATTTCTTTTATTGAATCATCTTTTACTCTTGCCTCATGTTTGAGGCTATCTATCAAAGGTCTTGCTAATGATGCCTTAACGGGAGTAATAAGATCAATCCAATAGGAAGAAAGTCGTGGAGTGAGGAAAGGAATTATGATTATTTTTATTGACTTGTTTAGCATTTTTGCATAATGTCTCATCATATCTACATATGTAAGCACATCTGGTCCTCCAATCTCAAATGTTCTTCCTTCTGTTTCTTTCACATCAATAGCTTTAACTAAATAAGTAACCACATCATCTACGGATATCGGTTGTGATTTAGTCAGGACCCATTTTGGACACACCATCGTAGGAAGCCTCTCAACAAGATACTCTAGCATCTGAAATGAACCTCCTCCTTGTCCTAAAATAACAGCAGCTTGGAATATTGTCACTTTTGCATCGGATGTTTTTAATATTTCACCTACTTGTTTTCTGCTCCTTAAATGTTCTGAAAGTTCATTGTCTTTTCCATGACTTAGCCCGCCAAGGTAGATGATTCTCTTAACTCCACATTCTGTGGCTGCTCTTGCAAAATTTTCTGCAGCAACTCTGTCCCTTTCTGCAAATTTCTTCCATTCTTTAGAAGAACCTTCCATCGAATGTATTAGATAAAATGCAACGTCTACTCCAGACATTGCTTTTACAACCTGTTGATAGTTAGCGACATCTGCATTTACTATTTTAACATCTCGATTAAAACGACCCTCCAATGACTCAACATTTCGTGTCATGCATATTATCTCTTGATTGTCTTCAGAGGAAGGTGATAAAGATAATCTATATACCACACGGCTTCCGATAAAGCCACTAGCACCTGTGACCAAAATTTTTAAACTACTACCTTTTGAATTACGAACAACCGTTTGGTTTAAGATATTTTGATTTTGCATTATTCAATCACTAGTAAATTTTTTTATTTTACTTTATTTTATTTTTTGATGGCTATCCATCACCATTGTCATAGATATAGGAAGAACATTTGCTAAATTTTGCATAGTCTCATCATTGACGTACAACTCAATCATATCTCTATTCCCTTTTGTGACATTGCTATCTATTACAATTTTGTTTTTTTCTCCCATATCAAAAGATATCAATGCCTGATCTGTATCCATTTCAAAATCACTAGGAAATATTATAGATTGATTTCCGACTTGTATATTTATTCTATATGATTTATCACCTACAACAGCTTGACCATAGACATAGCTTTCCCCTAGCTCTAAGTGCAAATTAAACATAACCGATCTTACCAGTTTATTTCGATATTGCTATTGATCTTCTCATATTTAAGCGATGCCAACAAATCATTATAGTGCCAACACATATTATTGACTTTACTAGTACTAAAATCGAATATTGCATAAACCAATCAACAAAAATACTACAAAAAAATAGAAGAAGCTGATTTATTATTTATATTATTTATTTTGCCATATTCCAAAGGTATTTTTGCGGATCTTCTAATATTGTATAATATCCTTCTGATATTTCATTCTTATTTTTTATTACTTTTGCACCGAGTTGCTGAGCCTTGTCTACATAATCATCAATTGATTCTACAGTCACGAATTGCGGTGATAT
>DATFPS010000074.1:0-11160 GCA_035264705.1 Nitrososphaeraceae archaeon
AATTAAATCTTTTAAATATAATTTTTATAGTTAGCTAAGACAATCTAATAGATTATGTCTCTTCTGCAAGAAGTTGAAAAGGTCTCTATATTACAATTCTTATGGATAACTCTACTGACTTCTTATTAACAAGCTCTGCTCATGCAGTCAGACCTCCGCTAATAGTAAATGAAAAATTTAACCTACCTCCTCCAGTTGCAGAACGGATTCTCTGGATTAGTCAATGTTGTTAGTTAATATTTCCAAATTAAAGGAGAGAAAAATAATAGTGTTAATGAATGTAAGATTGTCAAGAATAGCAGTGGTAGTAACAATACATTTCTGTTTGATACAGGAGTAAGTAAAAATGGAGTAGTTCATAACGTAAACATATTTGGAATAGATTTCAAACATATTGATGGAATTATCTTAAGTCACGGTCATTTTGATCATTTTACAGGTCTTGTTAATATTCTTAGGAGAATATCTGCTAGACAACTACCTACTGCTAATCTTGATGTTTTTGCACACGCTGATGCTTTTCTAAGACGATGGGAGTAACTTCTGAAATCGGATGAGAAATGATATGCTATACAGGAGATCGCTTTTGTGCAAGATCAGCAAGATATCGTAGCTTTTCCTCCGGTGCATCTGACTTGATTTTGAATATACTTAGATTTTCTCATATCTATTTCTGACATTCTCAGACAATCTCAGAAAGCCGTGCAGATCAAGATTACCGGCTCTTGTTGCTTTAACATGCATATAGCTAATTTTCTTACATATAACGTTGGTTTATTGCAGGCATAATTATTAGTGTGTCATGATATTATATTATCTATATAGAACTCATGTCAAGTCATACTCTGGCAAAATGTCCACGTGATCATTTTTTGTCTTTTATTTACAAATTGTCGGCAAAGATCGAAAAGAATAATTCTGGAATTTGGGTTCCAAATTAAAGTCAAATTATCTTCTTACATTCCACTGAACCAGAATAGTCACATCCTTTATTCGAAGAGTTAAACTAGAATACAGAGATTTAAGAGATAAAGAAACAGAAAGAATAATTTTATTATTTTCCGATCCTTCTGCAGTAGTTTCTTGTCCTTATTTTTGTCCATCAAGAGTGCCATTTTATGCAAGTAAAATTAACAGATTATATAGTATCTCTTGATAGATGCATAGCTACTATTGTTGTTATTGTTTATCTTTACTAGAAGTACGTATATTGTTATAGGTAATAATACTTCAAATAGTTTAGATGCTCTTTCAATCATATTTTATCTGATGGTTATCTTAAACTTCTTTTTCTAATAGCTAAAATAAGAAACAATGATAAGTAATTCATTAATAAGATTATGGATATAAATATTCTAGAGATAATGGCAGCTAAAAAGAAAGCAAGCAAGAAGGGACTTGCATCCGCTGATAAAAAGACAAAAGAAAGAGTGGCAAGAAAAGGCGGCAAATCATAAAAAAACCAAAACTATGTTATAAAAGCGATGATATAAGATAGTCAAACAAATCTCCTCTTTCTCTCCATTTTCTTTAGACCTGTTGTTAGCAACGTAATATTATATGGCAGTAGCAGAGTAAGAAAACATCAATGGCAGATAAGACGTCTAAAAGCAGCGTATATCAGTCTGGCTTATAGCGTTCTTTTGTTTTCTTATCTACTACCACCACTACTATATTAGTTAAAACAAGAATTAAAAACATTATAGAACTAGATTTTCAGTGAAAAAGTACCTTACGTATTAATATTACTCAACTCCGGTTTGAAGAATAGAATTAGAATAATGCTGAAATTGCCATGGATACGTATAAAGAAAACCTGTAAGATCAAGAATAAGAAATATTATGATTATTGTTTATACATATGAGATTTTAGATAATTTTAATCCCCAAGTTAATGCAGATCCCCCTTTTGTATGTTAGCAGCTATTTATATTCTTCTTTAACATTATTTCCATACTTTAGAAGCAGTTTGTTCACTTTAGGATCAATAATAAAATTACAATATGGAGCGTCTTGATGGTTTTCGTAGTAATTTTTGTGATAATCCTCTGCAACATAAAAATCTCTAAAATCAGTAATTTCTGTCACAATAGGATCTTTGTAAACACCTTCTTTTTCAAGCTCTTTTTTTGATTTCTCAGCGATCTATTTTGTTTTTGGTTATGATAAAAGATTACAGATCGGTATTGTGTGCCGACATCATTGCCTTGTCTATTAAGGGTGGTTGGATCGTGTGTATACCAGAAAATATCAAGTATTTTTTCAAAAGGTATAACTTTCGGATCAAATTCTATCTGAATTGATTCTGCATGCCCAGTTTTACCTGTGCATACTTGGTCATAGGAAGGATTTTTCACTATTCCTCCTGCATAGCCAGGTAGAACAGATTTGGTGCCTTTGAGCCTTCTGAAGATTGCTTCACTACACCAGAAACATCCATTGGCAAGTGTTGCGATTTCAGTGCTATTATTATTCATGTATTATTTCTGGCAACTCCTTTTCCTTTGGGATAAAACGAATAGATAATGAGTTGACACATTCCCGGGTGTTTTTATCTGTCAAATATTCTCCGAGAAATTCGTGTCCTAAATGTGCACCACAGTTTGCACATTCTATTTCTGTTCTTATTCCATCAGGATCAGGTACACGCTTTATTGCATTTGGGAAGCTTTCATCAAAACTTGGCCATCCACATCCAGCATCAAACTTGCTTTTAGATGAAAAGAGAGGGGCATTACACCTTGTACAGATAAATGTTCCATCTTCATAAAAGTTGTCATATTTGCCACTGAAAGGAGCCTCTGTTGCTTTATGAATGATAACTCTCTCTTGTTCTGGAGTCAGTTTATTGTAATTCATACTTTATAACTTCCTCATTAGAAGATTTTGAACTTTCTATTATCTTATACCCTATATAATGTTATATGATTTTCTTTGCAATATCAATGATTAAGATTTTTGGTATTGGATCATTTGGAATATTAGTTGTTAAAAACGAGTATCTGAGTTGACAATGTCAATGATAATAATAATTAATGAATTATCGAATTATCGATGCTGAAACTATTTGTAAAGTACCATCGAAAGGGCTCTTAAGAATATATTCTCATTTTGAATAAGTTGTATTATGAATGTCAGCAAACATACTCAACCAATTTATAACATGATATAATTTGCATCCTTTCTTCTTATTACGCCTTGTTTGAATAATAATTAAGACTCTTTGCATATAGCCATAAATAAAGGGAATGACAAAATATCAACAGATACCGCCTAGCAGTCAGGTATTGCCAAAATGATGTTCTAGCTAATTAACTAACCTAAATGAAGTCTTTATTGGACAATATCATGCCTCCTACATTTCATAGGTTAAAGGTTTGTTTGTGTTGAACATGGGACGTTAACTTACCTAAATGCAATTAGGTATATATATTATCACTTAATAATTTATATACTTACTAATGTATAGTAACTAACGTTATGCTACAAGAAAATATTATAGTTGATTGTAGATTGAGTAAAGATATTGATTATGATAATCAAAATAGGGAATTTAATGATAACGAAAATACCCATTCAGCGGAAGAATCACAGTCACTAGTTACAGATAAAAAACAACAACAACAAGAATATTATCGCCATAAAATACTGCACCTAAGCGATTTTAATGAAGCATTTGAATTGGTCAAGTCGACAGTTGAAGCTAGATATAAGATGCATAGAGCTGGATTAAGCTTGATACTTCAAGAAATGCCTACTAATCTTGGAGCTTATCATGTACTTGGCTCCAACTTAATTATAGCAAATAAGAGGATCTTGGATATAATTAAGAAGTATAAATCTGCTGAAGAATATAATTCATATTTGTTTATGATATTAGTTCACGAATATCTCCATAGCTTTGGCATTATAGATGAGTTACAAGTCAGAAAGATGACATACACTTTGATTGCTTCATTAGTTGGAGAAGATCATATGGCCACAAGTATGGCAAGATACCAACCTTGGAATTTATTTCCAGAATTAAATCTTTTTCATAATAACAGCTTTGAACAGAACTTTGAGGTCATAAGGAATTTTGATAAGACAACTCAATCTTATATTGGATAATCAAATTAGTACACTTTATTCGATAAATAGATGGCAATAATTGGTATTGCTATGAATTCCACTCTAAAACTAGGCTTCTAATTAATGGCAACTAAATTAAAGAATTTCTATACATTAGAAATTCTTTAATTGTTTTTGAATCTGCATCCAACCAACTATGGCTTTCGAACATACATTAAGCAGTTGAACTTTAATGATGGCGATACAGCTTTAGACACAGATAAGATGATGATTGGGATGGCAGAGAGTAATAATAACTTCTCCTAATAGTCTTCCCATATTTATAGAGACAATACAAGTTAGAACCAACTCTATAGTCTAAAAAGCATTAAGAATAGACAGTTAATAGCCCGATGATCTATGGTAAGCAAAAAGACATTAAAGGAGACCAAACCTACAGAGAAGTCATGTGAGACAAAATTCCGCATACAATGAGTAACTTTTATTACAACAATAAAATGATAATTTACAGCAGACACCATCAAAAGAAAAGATAATCATAATGATAAGGGAAATTAACTGAGAATGTCTTCTATCGCTTTCATTGCTTATTATGCGACAAGCATGGTTTATTGACCAATTAAGACTAGATAAACATCATCACACTATACCGCTCTATACAAGTTTTATTAGGTACTATACGGTAGAGTAGATCCCAATGAATTTTGGTCATCATCATCAGCATCATCATCAGCAACAGCAAGTTAGTCAACTTTCGCAATATCTTTGCTCAAATTGCGGTATACTTCTAAAGGAAACAGAGAAAGAAGAAATGCATTGAATAACTATGGTAATTAAAGGTTGGTTATTTGACGCTTATCCACTTGGCAACAGAATGGTTTTTTGGATAAAGCAAGAGAATGGATATCCTGTTAGGCTAGAAGACAATTGTTGGAGTCATTCCATTTATGTTGCATCAGATTATATCAACAAGTCAGACCTTGAGAAATTAATACTAAAACAGCAAGAAGGCAATAATACTGAACTGATAAAAGATTATGAATTTGTATCAAAATATAAAAGAATTACAGACATTACAAGATCTGATGTTTTAAAATTAACTTTATCAGATTCTACAAAAGCACTTGCATTAGCAAGAAGGATCGAAAGCCTTGATAAGTTTGGAAAGCTAATGTTATACAATGTTGATTTATTGCCAGCACAATCCTACTTTTATTATCATGACATTTTTCCATTAGCATTTTGTGAAGTTAGTAGTAATAATAATGGTCATTTAAAAAAGTTAAATTGGAAAATCAAAGATGATGAGGATGTTTGGTCTATAGACTACAAAATACCTAGTTTCAAAATTATTCATCTAGACATAGAACTAAAGAAAGAAGGAGGAAAAATACCAAAATACAGTGATAGAATAGACTCTATATCAATTAAACAAAATGATGAAGAAGAAGAAAATATTGAAATTAAGAAGGAATCAGAGGAAGACATAATTGATGAACTTACAGATGAAGTAGCAAGAATTGACCCAGACTTTATATTCACAGAAGATGGAGATTCATTTACTTTTCCCTATCTAGTTCATAGAGCTGAAAAGAGTGGCAAAAACTTAATTCTAGGAAGAGAAGAGTCCTTACCATTAAAAAAATCCGCTAAGGAGAGTGGTATATCTTATTTTTCATATGGAAGAGTATACTTCAAGCCAACTACCCAAAAGCTACTTGGTAGAATACATCTAGACAAATCTAATTCATTTGTATGGAATGAATCAGGATTACAAGGTCTATACGAAATAGCTAGAATTTGTAGGATGCCATTTCATACCGCCTCTAGAGCTTCAATAGGAAAGTGTTTGAGTAGTTTGCAGTTTTATTATGCTACTACACATAATGATACTCTTATACCATGGAAGCCAACATTAGCTGAACACTTCAAAACATTTGAAGAACTACTTATTGCAGATAGAGGCGGCTTTATCTTTGAGCCTAACATAGGAGTACATGAGCAAGTTGCTGAATTTGACTTTGTTTCTCTATATCCAAATATTATGTTCAAAAAGAATGTGTCTGCGGAAACTATACTCTGTGATTGTTGTCCGGATTCTAAGATAAGGGTTCCGGAATTGAATTACAACATCTGTGAGAAAAGAACTGGAATAATACCTATGTCTTTACAGATTGTACTGGATAGACGTGCAGAGTACAAGAAGCTATTAAAATCTCCAACTATACCCGAAGAATTAAAAACAGTCTATGATGCTAGGCAATGTTCGTTAAAATGGATTTTAGTAACTTCTTTTGGCTATCTGGGATTCAATAACGCAAAGTTTGGTAGAATTGATGCTCATATAGCGGTATGTGCTTTTGACCGACAAATCCTATTACAGACAGCAAAGATAGCTGAAAGACATGGCTTTAGAGTTTTGCATGGTATTATAGATTCGTTATGGATACAAAAAAAGAAGGATGCAACAAAACAAGACTATTTAGAATTAAAAGAATCAATAGAAACAGAAACAGGTTTTGCAATATCATTTGAAGGCGTATACAAATGGATTGCATTTGTATCTTCTAAAATAAACAATCAGTTACCGGTACCAAACCGCTATTTTGGAGTATTTGAAGATGATGGTAGTTTGAAAGTAAGAGGAATGGAAGCAAGACGACATGATACACCGCAATTCTTCTCCAAATGTCAGCAGGAAATTCTAGAAATAATTGCTAAAGGCAATAACATCGAAGAAGTGAGAGCTTTGATACCAAAGGTCAGAGAGAGTTGTTTTCAAAAATATTCTCGGCTTCTAAAAGAAAGAAAAGTTCCACTTAAAGAACTAGTATTTACCAAGAGACTTTCAAAGGATTCAAATGAATATCAAATAAACAGAAATACTATAGAGAATGATGCAATACAACAGCTTGGTATTGAAGGTAAAAGTCTCAAAGCTGGACAGATTTTAAAGTATGTCATAACAGATTATTATAATAGAAGAAAGAAACATTCGAAAAATAACAGAAGAACTATACCTATAGAATTAATTAATGAAAAAACTACTACTACTATCACCGCCTATGATGTAAGAAAATACACTGAATTGCTTGCAGAAACTTGCAATTCAGTTATTGAACCATTTGGCTATACTTTTTAGATAAGGTAAACTAAATCGCTCTCCCTATAATTGGCTCTATATTTTGTTGTATTGTTTTTTCCTACTAGGAGAAAATAGATATAGATATAGATAACTGTTTCCTAAACAATGATAATGAAGTCTATTCAAATCTAAAGCAGATCGTCAAAGAAAATTTAAACCCTTTTATCAGCAACGAAAAACTGATATCAGTGTCTTTTGCAACGATAATTCAGACAATAAAAGCTGGTCCAGAAATGATTAATTTACAATATATACCTTCTTCTGTGTTAGTGACGGTGAGCAATATAAAAATAATGATAACAATAACATTACCAGGCACCTTGAAGTAATAAGGATAGCATTAGATTTTAGTCGAAAAGAATTTCAAAATCTTGTAGAAGTATTGACATATAATGCGCTATAGATACTACTGTTGGCTCTTGCAATTCTCCAATTTCAATACCACACTCATCATCTATTCCTAAATCCGTCAATCAAAGCGACATCTAAAGAAGAGAAGAACCAGAAATTCATGATTATGGAGGAGGAGATATTACTGATTGATAAATCAGCCATGGTGATAAGAAGAGGTAGAAAGTTCTTTTATGAAATTGAACAAATCATAATTAGCTGTTTATAGCTGAGATTGTTTATTCATTGATTGCTCATTATATGAAATGAGTCGATTATTGTTTGAGCAGTCTGCAAATGAGCTGGTAGCATTCTGGTATTGCCATATATATCTACCATTATTTGATTTTCCTTTATAATAATAATAACTAAATTCATCTTTTATAACATTCTCCATTATTGCTTATGTTATATCCTGGATATCGAATCCAGATCTACTATTGCAGCAACTCTTAAAAATGTCTCTAAGAAGGGATATCTAGAGGTGGTATGTTTCTATTATATCTGTCAAATCTATCGCTATACTCCTTGAATATCTGTTCGCCAGTAATTTCATATAGCTTTTCCAACTGAGTAATATGTAATGTATGGTATTCAGGTAAGGCTAAGTTCCCCATCTGATCATAATTTGACCAACTTCCTGTGTCGTATTTCCACAAGTTCTCTTTCAGCCATTTTATTCCTTTATCAAATATAACTTTCACAGCAGGATCTTGGGTCTGTTGATAGTAATTCCAAAGTAATAATAGTGACCAGGTATGACCATTCAAAGCATATATTTTTTGAAAACCTGGTTTTGCCAGAAGATGTAAAAATAAAGAGTCACCATCTTCAGTGCTTACTACTCCTCCATTCTCATAATCGACTGAGAATGCACCTAAGGCATTATTTGCCTCTATTAAATATTTTTCACTTTTAGTCAAATCATATGCAGCTAAAAGAACATTCAACCCTTGTGCTTGTGCTAATGCAGATGAATACGGAGGAGATATCCATCCATAGAATCTCCAAGGAAAATTATATTCCCAAAGCGAATATCCGCCCTTGTCAATCGCATTATTAACAAGCCAATCGGCAGTGTTAATGAAATATTGTTTAGATTCTTTGTCGCCATGATTCTTATATTCTAAATAGTATTCCATCCCTCCAATTGCTACGGATAAAGGATTGTATACTTTGCGTTGAACACCATTGTAATTGAACATCATAACTCCTTTATCATCGGGAACAAGCATTGCGGATGCAATAAAAGGGAGACACACAACTGCTGAGAAAGACAATATCAAAAATATCATCAAACCATTGAGAAGCGTAAAGGTTCTATTGTTCATATTTATAGATATGAAGAGGAATAAAGGTGATATTTAGTGTACTGGTAAATGATTTATTCTTAGCTCGAATGAGCATATTCTTTTTGAGAAATAAATTATAGTACATTATTATTTTTTAACACGGAATAGATACATCATAAGCTATATATCATATTTCTCATTTAATCAGCCTTTTCTTTTATTGTATATCGTAGCCTGAAATCACAGCTTGTATCCACTGCATCATACAGATCGCCTTCTTCATCTATTGACTCTGAACACTCATCATAACGACCTATCCCAAAGTTATTCTCAGCACTATATTCTTTTGCAATAATACCAATTGCATCGTTCCTATCAAAGTTTATGATGGATTCTATAGAATCCTTCGCTTTATCTGAATAATCTAAAAATGGAAGGTCCTTATCCAAAATACCAGAAATATTTGGTAAAGAGTCATCAAGATCTATGTCGAATTCGGCTCCTACAGTCACAATTCTCAATGTTCCGTTTTCGGGAATTGTTACATTGATATTTTTTTCTCTAAAAAATATGGTTTCACCAGTACTAACTCTGTTCAATTCAGATCCTATCCAAAGCTGTGTCCTTTGACCGTTTACATATGCATCAATCTTCCATTCCCCAGGAAAAAGTGGGTCATGATCGTTATTAATCTTGATAGAATCAAAGATCACATTTAGTTGACGATTGCTAGAGGTTTCTTGTCCAACTGACTCATGCACAGAAATGGTGATAAAGGTCAAAATTACTCCAGTTATTAAAATCAGTACAAAATATTTAGTCACTTTCTTTACGTGAATTGTATTCATGTTAAGTTTCTCCCAATTCCAATAGCCAAGATACTACCAGGTTTTTAATCTTTCCTTTTTAAGCGAAATACAGCATCATAATTAATTAATTTTTAACAATACAAAGCTTGTTACGTTTCGAAATTTTAGTGTAATAGTATAAACTGACTCATTAACATGAAGACATTTTGTATTTAATTTTTCCAAATCTAATCCCTTTATGTATATAATCATAATTTCTGTCAGGTAATATTTATTATTCTACTAAGAAATTGTAGAATTAGTATCAGTAGTAGATGCTGTCGCATTTGATGCAAGTAGCAATAATTGCTCATCAGCATTGTTTAAGTGTTGAAGAGCTTCTATTAGATCACCTTTCTGTAAAGCTAATCGTACTTCAACTAAATTGTCTCTTACTTCTTCAAAGTCCTTAGCAGTCAACTGAGACGAGAACGCAGGTATGACAACCATGTTTATAGTTGCTGCTGCAAGTAAAAAAAACACTGTAATTATAATGCAAACACAAATTCTAGATATCATACTATTATGCATGTCATTATGTTTTATAAGTAATGCTCAAGTCAACTCCAATATTATTTATAATATATTATAAAATAAAGGAAAGAAGGAAACAGAGAGCATTCTTTGATTTATTATGAGAATGTTTCATTATTATTATTAATAATAATATTTGACATAATAATAATGACCATTCAACCTTTGTTGTTTGTAAATTCAATTGAGTCGATCAACTTTTCTACTGTTGGTAAATACATAGAGTATTGAACTTGCTCTGCAACATATGAAATCATATATACAGTATCTCCTCTAATTATCCAAATTACCATCCCATTTCTTATTCCATCAGAATATGGATTTACAATAGTATATTCAAATTTCCCTGCACGGTTATCTCCTATAATAACTGCAGTTTTATTTTCTAATTTGAAATCGAAATCTGAGAATAATTGTCGAAAGTTGTCATCTTGTATTTTAATGAACTGGTCTAATGTTATATTATTAGAAGGTAGGTCTTCTGCTATGATGGAGACAATAGGTGCTTCTTGTGCAATAGTTTGTTGATGTGTTTTTTCTTGCGGTAATTCAAAAGTAACAATTCCCTTAATATTGCTTAACGCTGGACCATTAGACTCAAATTTTCTCCAATCAGAGGGATAGTATAACTTTATTTTTAAATTTGGATTTTTATAAGTTTCATAATTATCATTGTTGGTTTGTAATTTTGTGATTGATCCTGCTGCTAATACTGTCTGTTCGATGAAGATATCTAACGACAACATTAAAATTTCTGTTGTTATAAGAATACTGAAGACGATTAGTTTCATTCTATTATACACTCGTCTTATTTTATTGATAAAGGATATGAGTTTTATTAAAAAAATTAATATTTAAGTTTGGATAAGCAGTCAAAATA
>DATFPS010000075.1:0-3262 GCA_035264705.1 Nitrososphaeraceae archaeon
TGTAGGATATGATCAAGGACATCTTTTCAGTCTGGCTCTAGGAGATCAAGTTTTTGATACTATGTGGATGCATGAGTTCTATCATGACTTGGGACATTCTGCAGGATTCCCATGTCATTAGTAGTAATCACGAATGAATGAAGATAAAATTATATAATTTAAAAATGAAGGTTTAAAGATAGTAGCTGATACTTTTGGGTATATAAAATATGTACTGATATGAGAGTGTAAAAATAAACAAGAATCTTCTTTATAAATTGCTTTTCATACTATAATTTCTTTTAGGTTATTATTATTATTGACTATATAATAGGTTTGGCTACCTGATAATAAGGATTAGTTATGTATGTGATTGTTTAACTATATATTTAGCCGCAGGGAATGCTTATGCGCTAGGATATGATATATACGGAGATAGCCGCTGCCTGATATGTATTCCTTTCTATGGATCATTTGTAGGATTGTTCTCAAACAAACAAAAAACACCAATATCGCAATAATAATACTCTGCTTATACATATATATGCAATAATACTAGTTGATAAGATATCATAACTATTACTGTTGGCAATTCATTTCTGGCATTTTAATATCAAGAATTATTATGTCATACATACCATCTTGTTCTTTAAAATTCTGCAATGCCAACAAAGGATCTGTAAATGAATCGACTTTGAATTCATTTTCTTCTAAAAAACTATCTTTAGCGTAACATAACATCAGGTTCATCGTCTACCACCAGGATTCTCTTATTTATCATTAATTGACCACCTTTACATTTAGTCGTTGATTAATAGCTGGCAGAGTAAAGTAAAAGGTAGCTCCTTTTTTTCCATCAACATTTTTATTATTTTTATTATTATTCTCAGCCCAAATCTTGCCACCATGGGCTTGTATGATACCTCTAGAGATAAACAAGCCCAAGCCAGTACCTTGATAGGATTTTGTAACAAATTTAGAGAATAGTTGCGGTAATATTTCAGGGTCTATACCAGTACCTGTATCTTTAATACTAACAAGAATGTGATTGTCTTTCTTTTCTGTATTGATAGAGATAGATCCCCCTCTTCCTTTTGTAAATTTCATAGCATTGTTTAGTAGATTAGAAATAACTTGTGTTATCCTGACTCTGTCTGCTTCTACAAAAATATTTTTGGGCCTATACTCTAATTTTATATTATTATCACCACCATCATCACTATTCTTTTTATTCTTAAATTCTATGTTTAGTATTATGTCATCTATAGTGTTTGTTATTACATCATTTAGATTGAATCTTTCCTTGTTTAATTTTAATGACTGGCTTTCTAATTTTGTAACATCTAGTATGTTTTCTGCAAGTTGTTGCAGTCTTTTTGCATTTCTTATAATAACATCCATATATTCACCCTCTTTATCATCAGATATCTTTGGACGTAGAATTTGAGATAACCCAAGTATTGGTAGTATAGGTGTTCGCAGTTCATGTGCTGCTATATTGATAAACTCTTTTTTCATCTTATCTGATTCTTTTAACTTCTCATACTGAGAGCGAATTGTTTCTTCTCTTTCTATCAAGTTCCTATTAGCTTCTTTTAATTTTGCATTATATTGAATACTTGATAATGCTAGTCCGATAATATTAACAAAGTAGCCTACATCCTTTAGAACATGAGATACGTTATGTGCTGTATCAAAAGAGGTCGCAGAATATGACATTATAATTTGTCCAAAAACATCGATAACTAATGCACCTAGTATTCCTTTATAGAAAACATCACTTTTCTTATAAAGTTGATTTTTATAAAAATAAAATAAAGATACTAGAAATAAGGCAAGTGCAGGGATTTCATAAGGCCTATGTAAAGGAAAATTCTCTATTACAGAACCAGGGTAAATTATAAAAAGTGAACTGATAGCTACAAATGCAGAAAGAATAGTAAGTATGACTAAAGAAGCTAGAAGGATTTTTGGTATTTGTGCTGGTAGTCGTGTTGGTGGCGGTGGTGACAATTCTGCTGCTTTTCGGCTTGACGATGATGATGACGACGACCTTGAACTAATATGTGATGATATTGATGATGATTTCATAGATCTTCTAGCAGCAGAAGTTAATGCAGGATATCCTGCAATTGCTATTGCAAACATGGCACTAAGAAATATTCTTCCTGCAAACCATGTCTGTGGTATAAAGTACTTTAGAAATAGAAATTCATCCATAAAAGTATAAGATATTATGACATGCAACAAATCAATTAAGGAATTAGCAAGAAATCCTATACCTATAAACAAACTGAACTTATCATTTAATGTATAAGCACGTGCTAAGTAGTAAAATGATAAGATTGCAGCAAGTATTACTGCAAACAACTCAACATAAAAATGATGTATTTCAGATGACACCCATGTGTTAGGATTAAAAGATAGAATAGCTATTATCGAAAGAAGAATTGATGGCACAAGTGTGTATTTGATTAGAGTATCATACTTACCAAATTGTGGATTATAGGTATAGGATGAATTATCCATAGACGATTCTTCTTTTCTACCTTCTTTTTTCGTTCTTACTATTTATCTTCTCACAACCTATAGTGATATACATTAATGATCTATTAAGGTAAAAAAACCCTACCAACCTCTTCTTTTTTATTTAATTGTCGAAATTTAACAATCATCATTATTAGTGAGTATTCTCCATTATAAGAGAAAAGGTACTAATACTGCTTTACTACTTATAGTCAGACTTCTTTTATCTATCAGCAGCTATTATCTATCACTCCATCATTATTTCAAGGATGTACTGTCTGCTTATCTGTCCGTTTAATGGCTATAAAGCATAGCTGTATATTAAATACATTTCAACTTGGCCACCGATTATAAGATAAAAAAGTATGGTTCCGTAGAAGACATATTCATTCTTTGTGAAAGATATCATTAGCGTGCTCTACATATTTTGATAAATCTAGATTACCTACAGAGAAATGTCCTATCTGCTTAAACGAGGAAATGTCAAGCTTTCATATTTTACCCAATGAATCTTTTACCTTTAATTATAGTGATAAGCGCGGAGTAGACTTAGAATTTAGATCCAGGAAGAAGGAGAAGAAACAAGAATGAGAACCAATACAACAACAATAGCTTTGAAAGGAAAGGAAAGAAAGATAATAATATTATTTCTTATTCAATAAAGTCATAGTCATATTATCAGTATTGCTAATCAGGTTCCAATAACTATTCATCTTATGGGCAAAAAAGTTCTCGGTTTAATGATAGATGCAAAAAA
>DATFPS010000076.1:0-9484 GCA_035264705.1 Nitrososphaeraceae archaeon
AAGTATTGCCTCTGTTATTGAAGGTTTATTGGATAGATTTTCTTTTGTTGATTCAATGACAACGACAACGACAAGAACGTTACCAACTGTTAGAAAGGTCGGAATAAAAGTATCAAATTTAGTTCGAATAGAAAAGAAGAAACCGCTGACGCAAAAAACATTGTTAGATTATTTTGATTCAATATAAAGGTAAGAAAAATATTCTCTTTATCTGATTAATACTGTTACTACTATTGTAAATTAGATGACGAAGACAGAGCATCTATTGTTTGTTTTTGCTGCGATAACTATAGAAAGTATGATACATAGAGTGCGCATATAACAGGCATAGAATCGAAAACTTTGACTAAGAGCCTATCCGAAAAGTAGTTGAGATAACTTGAGTTTAGTGTATAATGTATTTGAACGATAAAGCTAAGGAAGTCTATAGAATCTCATGTTATGAAACAAGCTGATGTCTGAGAATGGCATAGATTCATCATATGAAATACCATCTGAGATATGGACAAGAATAGTACCATTGTTACCTCAGACTAAAAAAAGGAACAAGAAAAAGACTGGTCGTCCCAGAATGGATAATAAAAAAGCGATTACAGCAATCCTCTATGTCTTACGTACGGGGTGTCAGTGGAAAGCATTACCAAGAACTCTTGGCGCATCAAGTACAGTACATGACAGATTTCAAGAATGGAAAAGAGATGGTGTATTCAGGAGAATGTGGATTAATGGTCTAAAGTTATACGATGAAAAGGTTGGTATTAACTGGAAATGGCAATCAATGGATGGTGTAATTACAAAGGCTCCTCTTGGGGGGAAAAAGCACAGGACCAAATCCAACTGATAGAGCCAAATCTGGTACAAAACGCAGTCTACTTGTTGATGGTCAAGGTATTCCTATAGGAATTACAGTTGATTGCGCTAACAGACATGACATGAAGATGACAAGGGGAACACTGCAGAGCCTAGTGATATGTAGGCCAGAATCAACTCTTAAGACACATCAACACATGTGTCTTGACAAAGGATATGACTTTCCTGAAGTGTACGAATTGTTGGAAGACTATGGATACATCATTCATATCAGAAAGAGAGGAGAACGTAATTACAAACTGATACCAAGATATAGAACAAGACGACGATGGGTAGGAGAAAGAACACATTCTTGGATGAACAGGTTTAGAAGGTTGTTAATACGATGGGAAAAGAGAGTTGATAACTACGTAGCGATATTACATTTTGCATGTGTATGGATAACCTATAAGAGGTGCAGACTTTTCGGATAGGCTCTTAGTCTCCAGTATTCTCTGTACATATTAGTTACTTCTGGCTCTCTTAGGTTTAGCGCAATGGCCACTTTTACTGTACTCTTCTTTTCGGAAAAGAATGTGTAAGCTTTGGAAGATATCTCTACTTGCTGTTGCTGATCGTTATACTTCTGTCGTCTGGCTTCTTCCTTTAAGATAGCAGATATATCACTAATCGACATTCTTTCTATCTCTGCGATTTCGTGCGTTGTCTTTCCCTGATTATAGTAAAGATAGATATCCCATTTTTTCCTTTCTTCACTGATGGTCAATGTTATTTTTTGCCCTACATCTTAAATGATTCACCTTTATAAGACTTACATTCTATGATACCATTGATACCATTTTTTAATGCCTGATTTCAGCTGATTCCTTCTAAACAGCAAACCTTCGTAAAACACCTCAATTTGATCACTTGAAGATTACATCGTACAAAATCAAAAAGTATTCTTTAATCTAATAACTTTAGATATAAATGTCGTCTTACGATATTCTATATATGTGTGTACAGAGAAGTAGGCCAGCATCTTATATAGTTCCTTTTAGTAGTAACGTCATCATCAGCGACATCAGCGCGGTAGTGTAGAATGAGTAGAACCATTCTTACAGTTGCAGGATATGTTGAAGGAAATTGTGGTGAGCAATTAAAAGTAACAGAATCCTTTGATGTTTGCATTGAAGGGCCAAGTGGATACTCCGATTGTAAGACTTTGACTAATTCGCCTTCAAAGCAGCTGGAGGAAGTGACCTTTAGCATTGATTAAATACTCTTTACTCTGTTTCAATATTTGACTATCTGATCTATTCACACATTAAAAATTGACTACATATGTAAATTCAATAACTTAGTTTATTCGAGCAGATATATACACTACTCTCACTGTCTCAGATAGATATCTTTTCTTTAATTCAACCTACCAAACATTGAGCAATAGGATCAATACACTATGAGAGAAGAAGAATACATCATGGACACATATGGTGATATATATAGACAAGTTTACTATTCTTTAGAACATGGCTTTGTTAACATAGTATAACTTTAGTATAGGTTTATCTAATATATTTTCTAAGATAAAATACACATATGATGGAATCTCAGGCAATTGTAAGAATAAATGGAGTATTGCCAGACATTTCGAAATTAGGTGACGCAGAAAAGTCAGAAAGAGCAGCTGAGGTAAAAAGAACAGGCATGACTGCAAATACCTCATGTTCAATATTCGTTAAGGATAATACGACAAAATCATCATCAATAACAACAAATAACAATAAAGTTTTCCATTTGCTAGTAGATATAGGTGAAGGCGTAGTCAAAAGCCTTGAAAAAATAGATCTGTCTCTTTATCATGATTTTAATGATCTTACTACCAAATCTACTGCAATTCACCTACCAGATTCTATACTTGTAACTCATTCACATGATGACCATATTAAGGAATTACCTCTACTCATCAGTAAGATTAACCAACAATCAAAAACTTTGAAAATATTTTGTACTAAGGAGTGTCGTGATCAAATTGTAAGCAAATTCCCTGAGATTTCTGAAACAAATAATAATAAAGTATCCTTTGATATAATCCAACCAAATATACCTTTTGAAGTAGGCTCTATCTCAGTAATACCTATTTTGGCATATCATGGTGATAATTCTCCACCAGGTTCTGTCATCTACATACTTAAGTTATCAGATAAGAGAAAAATAATAATTGGATGGGATTTTCTCTCATTAGCAGATGATGTAGATCAGAATTTATTCTGGAATCCTGACCTTATTATATTAGGTACTCAAAGTTATAATCCTCATCCTGAAACAGGATTGATATCTGTTAGTGATGCCTTTGAACTTGTAAGAAGATGGAATGCAAAGGAATGTTATATAGTACATTATAGAGGATTGATGGATTTTGAGGATGCAAAAAATCAATGGTTCAGAGGACCTACTAAAGCTATGAATAGTGAAGAGCTTCAGAAAACCATAGATGAAAATCTTAGAGTAACAGGAAGGGAAGGGAAATTCAAGATTACCGTAGCTAAGGAAGGAATGATGTGGACTCCAAAAAGTCAAGAAGAACAAAAAGTAGAAGGACAGCAACAAGAACAACCAAGACAATTATCTTCTATTGGCAATGTAATTGAAATCGAATCCCTTCAAAACTATATTCTAAGATTTGAAAAGGAGAGTAGAAATGATATGCTCAAACTTATGATAGAAGACAGAATTAACAGATT
The DNA here is from genome assembly GCA_035264705.1 of Nitrososphaeraceae archaeon. Taxonomy (GTDB): domain Archaea; phylum Thermoproteota; class Nitrososphaeria; order Nitrososphaerales; family Nitrososphaeraceae; genus JAJNBK01. The sequence goes on from DATFPS010000076.1 coordinate 3,537, forward strand.
CGACCTCAAATTCATAAGTCCACATATAGACAGAAGTAACGACAATATTTTATATGCTCAAGGAGAAAAGGAAATGTTTTCAAAGGGTCCTGAATTGAAGATGGAAATAGTTCCATCATCATCATCAGAATCTCTAGACAAAGTAGAAGCCTCTATAGTAAGAATAAACGTGTTCAAGGGAAAGAAAAGTATCTTCAAAGACGACATACTGGTAAGCAGAAAAGACACTGAAGAACTCAGAAAGTATATTAGAGAAAACTTTGTTGCTGTTCAGACAACTACATAAAAAACAATAATTATAATACTATAGAATTCGCTTTACCATAAAGTTCTAGCAAGAACTAGAGATTGGGCTGTAGAACTTAGTACACTTGCCTATTCAAAGATAAGTATAATTGCTCTTAGAATTTAATAACATTAATGTAGAATTATATTTACTTTAGTTTTAGTAATTTTTCTTTACACAATCTATATAATCTTACTATAAAGATATTAGTAATAGTAAGAAATGCTACTCTTCCCTTTTTCATTGCCATCTTTTAATCTCTCCTTTCAGTATACCAGCAATAATTACTCTATACTTAGTAGTATAAGAACCCGTATAGTTAGCGGGTTCGGTGAGATGCAATACATTAGTGTATATAATCCATTTGTGCAATGTAAAATGATTTAGTTAAAGAGTTATGTTATAACGTATTAGGCTTAGTAGAATTATGTGAAAATATATATGCATGCTAAAAAGACATGACATAATCAGGATTTTAAAGAGAATACATAATCTTAAATATTTAGGAAAATTGGGATGTCTGTCTCTTTATTCACCTAAGATCGTGCTAATGATATTTTTCTTCCAGAGATACCTCTTGCTATGATTTCAATGCCTATTATTAACAGAGCTATTCCTAGTAATATGCCTACAAGAGTTGCTCCTATAACAGGAGATGCGATTATCACTAGAGCCAATACAATAGCTATTATACCTGCGGCAATCCTGAACATCCTTAACCAACTACGGCTTGTCTTGTCTGCAATACCATGAATTACTCTTGCAATACCATCAATTAGTAAAGCAATTGCAAGTAAGATTATCAAAAATGTCGTAGTTCCTACTGGAAATGACAGAACTATAATCGATAATATAATAACTATAATACCAAGACCTATGCTACCCCAACGTGATTTGCTTGGGATGAATATACCGCTTAGGACTTTTTCAATTCCGACAACTAACAATATTATTGCAAGTAATATGACTCTTGTAACGACGGCCGATGCCGGAGATGCAAGTATGGATATCGATATTATCACAGCTATTACGCCTAGGCCAATTTGTGCAGCCCGCAGCCAACCAGGGGATTTGGGTTCAGAAAGAGAAGGAAAAGAAGAAGAAGAAGAAGAAGACACTTGATACAACTGAGGATAGTATATCTTTAAATTCTTTCTCAAACATAAAGTAGTAAAATTCTTTAGTAATTTTTCCTGATTTGTAGTTAATTTTCCTATAGACCTTGTTCGGAGGGACAACCAAATAATATTGCAGTTTAAGATGGGGTAGCAGTAGTAGTAGTAATAATTGATAAGAGTGTATATTCAATTCGTCCTTGTATTGATGTAATCGATGGTATCTTTGTAACCGTTATTTAGTAAATGTCTAATTGTTCCTGATAAAAAATCAAATGTCTTGTCTGAAATGGTATGTTCATCATTCTTTCTTTCTATTCTTATTATTTCAGATATGTCAAATCTTCCCTCTACAATGTCTTTGTTTAGCCTAGGTCTTAAGCTCAGGCCATGATATTTTGTTCTTTGGTTTAACAAGTTATCAATTACTTTATCTTTGACTCCATTGTCTCTTGCTATCCTTATCAAATCTCTTACCAGGTCTACATAGTCAGATATTAGCAATAATACCTCTTCTTCTTTATGACTCCAATCAGAAAATGTGATATCATAATTTCTATTTACCAAACCATCATGATCCGTAGGGATTTCTTTTTGTCTTGTAGGATGTACATTGATTACACATGTATCTAGAGTGGGAACCTTGTCGTAGCTCTTGCAATAACAATGTTTAGTGGTAACACTAATTGACGCATTACTTGTCAATTTATGCTCCCACCATGTAACTAACACTTTACGAGTGATCTGATCGGTCCAACAAACAAATAATATGAACTACTATCTAACTTAAGAGGTTCTATCTGAAACCTATCCCTACATCCGTAGATTTGATTCTTATCTTGTTTCTCCTCCCTCCAAATTACGTAAGAACCCTAATTTAGAACTGATATCGGCGTGGCCCAAGTGGGTTAGGTTCCCGTAGGTAAAAGGGCTCATTAGCAGTATCAGAGATATTCTACCTAAAAAAATGTTTCAGTCTATAGAATCATGTCGTAGCTAGCTCCCGAAATCAGTTCATGCTTCATTCAATTGTTTGGGTTAGTAGTCGATAGAAATGTATTTAATATCTTACTGATTTCAACCGGATATTGATCTGGTACTGCATGCCCAGCATTTTTGATCTGTACAAGCCATGCTCCTGGAATCTTTTCTGCAATCTTTAAAGAATTGACATGTGGTGCGTAGAAATTATCATCTGTTCCAGTTATGACCAACGTGGGTTTAGCCAATTTTGCAAGCTCATCGCAAGTACCACTCCAGTTTGGATTGTCCTCCCAATGCTTTCCTACATTATTCTGATTATTCAATATTTCAGGGGGCAAACCAGGCTTCAATTGTTGTAATGTTGTAATGTTTGCTGGAATATTAACAGATTCAGGATGCAGTCTTATCCATCCCGATCCTAATGAAGCAGATACAAGTGATTTCATCTCCTCCTGAGAAATAGAAACATTATTTAGAGATTTGTTTACAATTTCGGCTTGCAATTTTAGAAACTCAGGTGGTTTAGGTGTATGATCTTTTCCACCACATGATGATCCAATAAGAACAAGGCTGTTAACCTTATTTGGATACATGATTGTAAGCTGTTGAGCTAAATATGATCCAAGAGAATATCCTATAACATCTGCTTTTGGTATTTTCAGAGCGTCAAGCAAACCAGCTGTATCGTTTGCTAGTTGCTGATAAGTGTATGATCTGGAACCAGCTGTTGTATTTGCAATCCCACGTTGATCAAACACAATCACTGTGTGATTTGAAGAAAGACCTTTTAGAAGGGATGGGTCCCAGGCATCCATATTATCAGAAGCACCATTGAAAAGTATTATAGGGTCACCTTTGCCAAACATTTTGTACGCAACATCAATATCTCCTACATGGACTTTTTTTAATGGATCTTGCATATTTACCGAATTCGTAGTATTGGAATTCATTTGGTCTGGATCTGATTGACCATATACTACTTTAGTAAAGCCAAAATAACCATAGTTACTAATTGATGAGCTTGTGATAACAAGAGTAAATATTAGGGCAATAAGGACTAGATGATCTTTCCTAACAAGTCTGTGACTTGACACGAAGCCTATACAGGCTGCGAAATATTAAAAGATTTTTGGCTTTAGACAAAAAGAGATGTATATCCTACATAATAATCATGTTTTCGATCTTTGACCATTAGAATATCGGTAAAGGGTAAGATGTAAATTTGAATAGACTCGAAGAGTTAAACCAATTTGTATGAATAATAGTTTTCAGGATTTAAAAAAGGAAGAGATCTCTAAAGGGCTCAAGGGGATCTGAAACATATTTGACATGATTTTAAGGCTCAACTTGTAGTTCTAATATAGTTGTATTAGATAACTGTGGTCTGGGTTTGGTAGAATGTGATAGACAGATTTGACTCTATCTTACCAACCAGAACAAAATCTCATATATTATATTTTAGTAATGACCTAACATGATGTTATAGAGAGTCATATGGTATCATCTGATGAAAGAAGAATGAGGAGGATATCGAAGTAGAATAAGAGGAAGATAGTGACAAAGGTTAGAATAAAAATAAGAATATCTTTTCTGTCAGCTGTATACATCTTGAAATGGGTTTCGATACAGATATTTATACAATATATCGATAGCGTTGGGAGAGGTTGTCAAATTATCTGTTCGTGTGCATCTCTCTCTTTTTCTTCTTTATTTTGAACATGTAACTTTCTGCTAAACTAAAGAGTCATGCTAAAAAGATCTGCTATTATTGTTATTATTTTACTATCTCTTAATTGCTGGTTATTCCTGCGATTATCTGCAATAGAACAAAGGAAAAAAATGAAGACTATAGTCATAGCTTCATAGATGCATCCCATAAGGATATGCTGCGACGACTTGCAATGGCTATAAAAATATTATAAGCCTTCCAATAGTAGGTAAAAATGTAACTGTTATTGGCAAATGGATTGCAGATCTTGAGGGGTCGTCAGGTCCTTACAAATGGAATGAAATTCATCCTGTTACTAGGGTTCTAAATGCAAAAACCTTACTGAATTTGCGAAACTCCATAAAAGCTGAAATATGATGAATTTCTCTCCCTTTTATTTTGCATTATTATACCTCATTATTCTTCTTTCTAATTAAGATACAATTGCAGAATTTTAGCTTTTAGGGAACCTTATATATATTGCTCTTAGATGTAACAACTATGGACAAACAACAACCCCCCTATCCGTCAAAAGAAGAAGAGGAAGAAAAAAATGAAGCTTTGGCTCTTCGTTATCATAATGACATTTTTTCAAAAGGCAAACTAGAGGTAGCAGATGAAATTCTATCATCTGATTTTGTTTTACACAATCCAATTCTTCCTGAAGAATTACGCAAAGGTCCAGAAGGAATAAAGAAATATGCATCTGCAATAATAGCAGCTGTACCAGATAGAAAACTTGTACATGATGATATTCTTGCAAAAGGAGATAAGGTTCTGATTAGGTGGACAAATAGTGGAACACATACGGGGCCATTATTCGGTAATCCACCTACTGGCAAACCATACGTTGCAACAGGGTTTGATCTGTTTCGCATTACAAATGGCAAAATCATGGAGATGTGGCAGCAATATAATTTTGCCAGCTGGTCATAGACAACTGCTGACTCATAGATAAAGCTGAAAAATCTGATTCATAGAATAGGAATGGAAGAATCATAAAAAAAGTTAAGAGTAGAAGAATAGATAGATAGTACCTACCATCGCTTATTGTTAATTTTTTTCCTTTCTTTAAATAGTTGTGTCAGCAATTCATTATTTCCAATTTTTTGAAGTAATAACAAAGCAGAATTAGGACAAGAAGAATAATCCGCAGTGGTAGTATCTATAGAATTTAATTCACGGGTTCGGTGGAATCCATGACGATATCGGTGCTAAAAGTAGGTTCCTGATATAACATAGACATAGACAAAGCTTTAAAGGTTTTCTAAAGTTCCTTGAAAGGGCTACTATGAATGTGGATCTTTGCTGCTAAATGGGTTCTTTATTCAGTTAATAATATGAAACGGATTCAATGGTCCACAAATGTCTAAAATGTCACCAAAGGAGAACAGACTAGAAGGATGAAGATAACAAAAGCTCCTTTAGTTCTCTGATGCTGTAATTACTCACACCTATTGTATGGGCTTTACTCTGACGCCATAACTTTATCATAGATCTCCATGTCTCATCACCAAGGCCTTGAACCGGCCAGTGAATTAAATAGAGATCTATATATGACAAGCCTAGGCGTCGTAAGCTTCTTCGCAAACGTACAACGTAGAATCATATCCTTGATGGCTATTCCAGAATTTTGTAGTGATAAAGACATCGTCCCTTCGAATTCCACTTTCCTGTACTGCTCTACCCACATCCTTCTCGTTTCCATACAACTCAGCGGTATCTATGTGTCGGTATCCAATCTCAAAAGCATATCTAACAGCACGTAGAGTTATTTCTCCAGGTGGCGATTGATATACTCCTATTCCTAGGCGCGGAATCTCAATTCCATTATTCAGCTTGGCTCGTGACTCTA
>DATFPS010000077.1:0-4714 GCA_035264705.1 Nitrososphaeraceae archaeon
TCGACCAGCTAGACAACAATCGTAAATTCTCATGCGATATTGTCATTAGGCAAGGGGTTGAACAGTTCTGCGGCTTTTCACCTAGGTCAGACATCCTGGAATGTGCTGAAGCAAATCAGATGCACCTGTATTATATGATAATTGCAGGAGCTTCTGGGTTTCCTATCTAGAAAGAGAGAAGATGCCAATAAAGAAAATTGAAAGAACGAGGATGATGAGGATGATAGTTCTGTGGTTTTTTCTTCACCATCTCATTCCGTATCCTTAAGCCACCACTCGGATTTAAACACCATCATATATAAGATTATGAAAGCGAACTTTCAGATTTGAAGAAATTCGTCGTTTTAGTCCAGAAATTGACTTGCCTTCCTCTAGATTCAGGAAGAGCTAAATAATGACAAAATAACAGAACCCGTATAGGGACTAATAGCGCTAATACCTCTCCTAATTGTATTGAGTCTCAATTTTGAACTTTTTTCTGCTGAGTCCCTCTGGGCCCGCTAAAATTAAAAAACGTTCAAAAAATAGACTCAATGCATATTGGTAAAGCAATAGCAATAAACTATACTGCAAGGAGATACGAAATAACTGCATATCTTAAATTTCCGGAATCTCCTAAAACTAAATGTTCTAGACATGACCACCTGCTGGCTAAAACGTTGATAGACTTAATAACTACAATACCGCAGAAGAGTGCTATTAAACTATGAAAATTGGAAATAAAAATATCGTTTTAGCTTTAGTATTTGGATTTATGACTCTATCTTCTGTCCCTACATTTGTGTATGGCACCTTTGCTACCAACACCACTCAATCCTCATATAATGATGCAGTAGATTTAGGAAATCCTTTTTTTGTAGAGCATTATCAGACTGTTGTAGAAAAGCCAGAGACAACAACAAACATGAGTATAACTGAAAGTTTTACAGGCAATGGGGTACTCAATGGGACTCTGCCTATCAGTATTGAAGGGAATGCGACTGAGACCTTAAGAAATAATGAAACATCCTATATACAAGGAACTTCAAAGTATGTGACCGATAGTGGCGGCGTAGCATTATACAACTTCGAAGCTATTGGCAAATACAATCCAGATGGTACTTTCGAAAGTAGAGGTGCATCAGTTTTTGATGATGGTGCTACCGGAGAACTCGCCCCTCTAAGCAACACAGTGGGAATATATAAAGACAGAGCTGATACCAACGGGAATGGTACATTTCTTATGTGGCATTGGAAATAGACCCTGATAAAAGAATATAGCGAGCAAATGTAACAATGGGAATTTGACAAATTATAACGGGTAAACTTCCAAGTCCATGATTTATGCAGATAACCCTACAGTCACGAATCAAACTGCAAACAGGAAATAATTGGAAACTAACTCAACGGGTTGAGAGAATCAACAAAGAAATAATGCAAAAAGAAACATGGTTACAAGATAACAGAAAGTTGAGCATGACTGAAGGAGGGAACCACAATGTCATGGAAAGTATATTTCGCCTCTTCTTCGCTGCATACCGAATGGTTACAGACGCATTGTGTTGTAGCAACCTATATTATTAATACAGACAAAGTATTGATTATACAATAATTAATCTTTTAGTTGTTATTTCTTAATACAATTTTATTTTTGTTTACTATAAGAATTACTCCAACAATTATGACTATTGTTGCAACAATTATTCTAATATTAATATTTTCATCAAGTATTATCCATCCTAAAAAAACTGCTATAATTGGACTTACATACGCAAAGGTATTAGCCAAGGTGGCAGTAGTGTTTCTTAGAATCCAAAAGAACCCTAGCCATCCCATAGTTCCCACTATTATAAGATATAAGAGAGAAAGTATAGACGAAGTAGAAAATCTTGATATATCCAACGTATTAAATTCAATAATCATTCCAATGCCAAGTAAGAATAATCCCCCTACAAATAACATCATTCCAGTTGAAATCAAAATATTATTTGGTAAATCTGCTCTGTGAGAATATAACGAACCAATAGCCCAACTAATTGCAGCTATCAACAAAATAGATATACCAAGAAAGTTATTTTTATTATCGGTATTAGTAGAAGGGGTAGTTTGACCTCCAAACAACATCTCTTCAAATGAAGGATATATGAGTATAACAAGTCCTATCGATCCTGCTATTATTCCTAAAAGAGTGTATTTATTTAATTTTAAATTATAATAAAACTTACCAACCAATAATACCCATATAGGAACAGTAGAGAACAATAACGCAGTAATATCAGAAGAAAGATATTGTTCCCCATATGCTAATAATCCTTGTCCAGCAACTATCAGACTAATTCCAATTATTATTGCATCTTTCCATTGTTTTCTTCTTGAACTTATTATTTGTAATAGATTTGGATTCTTATTCTTTTTTTGTTGTTGTTTTATTGATGTCTGGATTTTTTCTGTTTTCTGTTTTCTTTTCTTATTATCAAATATTTCAAGTGAATATATTTTAAATATAAAAAATAGCATTAAACCTGAAATTGTGTATCGAATTCCTGACATTATCAAAGGAGGAATTGTATCAATTGAAATTTTTATTGCAAGATATGTAGACGCTATAATAATCCATGTAAATATTAGTATTAGCCATATCCTGTGATCCAATTAAATATGAAAATAATACCCCAGAAGGATTCTGTAAACTTATCGGTTTATTCATCTTTTTCTATTTGCAATATTAGATAGATTTGCGCTGTTAACTTAAGGAAAAAGCTACAGCCGTGAACGGTCTATCTAATATACACACATGTTATTAAGATTAGTCAGAAATAGACCATTCACTATTACAGTTATGTAATCTTTGTGTTTGTACTTTGTTGGTCTCAGTCTACAAAATACTTCTAAAGCATTAGAACTATTCCAGAACCAAAAGGAAGTTACGTTGCTGTTTGGAGATGGATCAGACGATTTGGTTCATTGCAGATCTATAATAAACGTAGAAGAGTTTCTGCATTTATCTCAGATGAAACTATTATTCAAATTGGTAGTCAACATTTTTGGTTATGGATTTGTATTGAATCAATTCATAAATCTATGCTTGGGGTCTACATCTAAGAAGGAAGAAATATGTTTGTAGCAAAGAATTTTATTCGATCTCTTTACATTTACAGATTTGTTAACCGTTAACAGATAATCAGTACGGATTCATTATGTTTCACGCTCAAAGCGATTCAACGCTGCAACTGAATGCGATTTTGTTCAAGATGCCAGATTAATTTATCTTATGGGCTTTTTAGATGATTTGTTCAGAACTTTCAGTTAGACCGTTCAATATTGATAAAATAACCTATGCAAACATCGACCTCCTTGTATGCGAATTAACCGTAAACTAAAAATGTAATGCAGTAACCGATTTTATTTTCAAGCATATACAGTGATGAGATCCTGGTAAGGTAAAAGATGGTTAACTGACCAGAGCAAGAATCCCTCCTGAATTCTTTAATACAGTTTAAAGTCTTGCCAAACTCCCTTCGACCCGCTCTCAGTTCTATCGAGTCTATTTCTTGAAGTTTTTTCTGCCGAGTCCCTCTAGGCCCGCCTAAAATAAAATAACATTAAAAAAGTGGACCCAATGCAGAGAGCCGATGTTTTGAAGGTTTTTGTTGAAACCCTCTGGGACCTCCTTTTGTAACAATGACAGTCCTAAAAAAAGAGCTGGCTGGAGACAGGTAGCCTATCAAAAATTATTTACCCAATATTTGTCAAAAAAAGATCCACTTACTTCTGATGCAATTTGCTGCTGCACGCATTACAGAAATCCTTTGCCTTGCGATCAGTATCGACAATTGAATTGCTAAAGTGCATAACACATGACTGTTTTGGACAGTGAGCTAGTCCAAATGTATGTCCGACCTCGTGGGTGGATTCCTTGAGCACACGTTCAATAAAGATCGAGATATCGGCAGCTATACCATAGAACTCTTGTCTAAGCCTTGGAAGGTATATTGCAGCTACACCTCTAGTCGGGGAAGCCTGACCAAATACAAAATTCAAGCCCGACGAATATGCATCAAAACTACATATACCAAGAATAACCGTGTTTTTTAGGTCATATGGCCCTGTATTGTCCTTAATTATGGTCGTTGCAAGGTAGTGCAGGAGTTTATCCGAGTTTAGCTGATTTCTCTGCTCATTGAATAACGCCCTAAAACTATCTAACTGTGGCTGGTCAGTAAGAATAGTAATTGAAGCATCAAAAAAAATTGAAGCAAGATGACTAGTCAAAGGAGCAAAGATAATTTTCTTGTCTTTCTCATCTATGGCTATTGGGACAAGTGCTATTATTGTTTTCATTCGTTAGCCTCCGCGTACCTAAACCAATAGAATTCTTTACTTATAGAGATACGTCCAAAAAATATAACTATGCCTCATTTTTTATGTCATGCTGCTGATTCATATCGAGTCTCTATATTCAAGTTTTTCTGCTGGAACGCTCTGAGCCCTCTATTAGCTTAATGTTGGATTCATTTAGTGTAAACATGCAAATGAGATTCTAAATGTGACAACTGGAAGTCATTTAGGCAATTCCAACTAAATTCCATACTAGACTCTCAATTCCCAATGAATCCAGTCACCATAGCCGTCAAATGATATATTCTACGGTCAGCCATAATAGTGATAACTTTGGTTACTACGACACAAAAGGCTTACTTTTACTATCGCATTATTAGGACGTTAGTGCTAAACG
>DATFPS010000078.1:0-12314 GCA_035264705.1 Nitrososphaeraceae archaeon
TTATATTTCATATGTCTGAAGAAAGTGACAAAGATGAAATAGTTGAGGATGACTTTGAAGAAGATTTAGACGAAGATATATCTGATGATATAGATGAAGAGTAAGTGAATAAAGACAATTCTATTATATATCGGACAGTAATTTTCACCTCGAGACAGATACCTATATATCTATAAAAAATCCAGTTAACGTATAAAAAATTTTTAATGATTAATCCTAAGCTAATTTGTTTGGCTGTTGAGAAACAATATATAGCTAATACTGATTGGGATCTGTCAGTCTTAAGGCTAAATCAGACCAAAATCCTAGTAGAATTTATTCCCAGATTTGTCTTTTTTCATATTTGAATAATATTTATTTACTTGAATAATATTTATTAAATCCCAAAATACAACAAATTGAAAAAAATTTGTTTCATTATTGCTTATAATCACTTAATATATCACGATACCTCAAGTCCTTATAAGCTATGTATTTTACATAGTCACCATAGGTCATATCAAAAGAGCAGTTGGAGCATTTAACAAAATTGAAGTCGTCCGAAAGTTCAGCGGCCTCCTTACAATCCGGACAACGAATTTTCATATCTACCTATTTGTGAGCAAGTTATAAGAAGGTTTTGGGTGCTTGCGCGAGAACGATTCACGGCCTAGGAAAGAGTTTCTAGGAATATAGCAATATTAGACAGCCTTAAGCTGCTTTACGATCGGCTGCCTAGCTTTTCGAAATACACGAAATCCGCAGATGCATTTTATTTCAGGTAATCTTGATAACTCTTCAACCGATACTGATGTCCCACATCGCATGCACTCATAAGTTACAGTTCCCAGAGTATCTGAGTTTGACATTCACTAATAACTTATAATATCCGAATTTAACTCTTATGTGTCAAATAAAATAATTTGAATTCTTCTTTGATTTTTATTTATCTGGAGAAGTCTAAGCAATCTCTTGGCAGATTTTTAATCGTTTCAATAAAGACTAGTTCATCTTCTGCTATTCAGACAGGCTTGTATTATCTCCCTTTTTTTCTTGTGGAATTGTTGCATCTTCTGTAATAAAATTATAGTATTAGAATATTCATATCGTCAACATTCTATAATACAACTATATTGTCATAGATTATATCTAGACATTATTGAAACATGAGATATTATTTGTATAACTTTGGTCTTTTGTCATGGCGATTAATTGCCGATTGTGCGGCAGCTAGCATAGCAATTGGAATTCTGTGTGAAGAAGCACTTACATAATCCAGGCCGATTTCGGCAAAGAATTCGATTGAACGAGGGTCGCCTCCATGTTCTCCACATATTCCAATTTCAATATCTCTTTTAACTCCTTTTGCAAGGTCGATTGCTATTTTCATTAATTTGCCTACCCCTCGACTGTCAATAGTCTGAAACGGATTCACGCTAATAAGACCCTTGTCTAAATAGAGCGGAAGGAATTTGCTTTCAGCGTCTTCTCTGCTAAAACTGAAAGTTCCTTGAGTAAGATCATTTGTACCAAAACTCAGGAAATCTGCAAGCTTGGCGATATCATCAGCTATCAAGCATGCACGAACTACTTCTATCATACTTCCAAACTTAATTTTCAATTTTATCCTATTTCTAAATTCAATCTCTTCCTTGATCGACTCGAAGATCTGCCTGACTTGAGCAAACTCTTCGATCATTCCGACTTGAGGAACCATAATTTGAGGCTGTACATGAATCCCTTCTTTGAACAATTCTGACGCTGCTTCGCAAATGGCTCTTATCTGGATCTCGTAAATTTCAGGAAATGACAAACCTGCTCTAACTCCTCTATGTCCTAGCATTGGATTTATTTCTGATAATTCATGGACTCTTTTGAGAAGTTTTTCTTTTTTTTGGATTTCAAGATTATCAGGTTGTAGTTGTGAACGAAGTTCAAAGATTTGCTTAATCAAATCTTCTTCTTTTGGTAGGAATTCATGAAGCGGAGGATCCAATAATCTAATGGTAACAGGAAGGCCTTCCATTTCTTTTAAAATGGTCTTAAAATCAGATCTTTGGAGTGGTTCTAGTTCTGCCAAAACATGTCTCCTCTCTTCTTGGCCATCTGCCATAATCATTGTTACAAATTGAGCAATTCGATCATGTTGATTAAACATTCTCTCTGTACGGCAAAGACCGATACCCTCTGCACCATATTTCCTTGCTAACACAGCACTTTCTGGCACATCTGAATTAGCCCTAATCTCTATAAGCTTCACATCATAAGCCCATTGAAGTAATTCTTTGAGTTCTGATGTAATCTCCGGTTTCATGGTGGGGACCTCACCAGGATAAATGTGGCCACTAGTTCCGTCTATAGTGATCTTTTGCATTTCATGTATCGAGCGTTTTCCATCTATAGTGAATCTTGAAGATCTTTCATCAATTTCAATTTGAGAGCAACCTACTATACAAGGCTTACCCATTCCACGCGCTACAACGGCTGCATGTGAAGTTTTTCCGCCTCTACTTGTAACAATACCAGCAGATCTAAAAAGGGCTGGAACATCTTCTGGTTTTGTATATTCTTTGACTAAAATTACTTTCTCTCCTTCGAGTCCCAGAGATTCTGCTCTTGCTTCATTTAATACAACAATGCCACTTACAGCGCCAGGCGAGGCTCCAATTCCTCTGGCTAGGGGGACATAGTTAGATTTATCATTAATTATTGGATATAGAATCTGCTCTAATTCTTCAGGATTGATTCTTGCCAAAGCACTAGTCCTATTAACCAGTCCTTCATGAAACATATCGACAGAAGTTTTTACACTTGCTAGTGCATTCATTTTTGCGCTCCGTGTCTGCAGTATGTATAAGTTTCCTTTTTCAACGGTAAATTCTACGTCCTGCGGTTCTCTGAAATGTTTCTCTAGCCTTTCAGCAGCTATGCGCAGTTCTTTGTCAACTTTTGGTAATTCTGAAGATAGTAAATTAATTGGCTTTGGAGTAGCCTTACCGGAGACTACGTCTTCGCCCTGAGCATTCACAAGATATTCTCCATATAATTTTTTTTCACCAGTCTCTGGATTCCTAGTGAATAGGACTCCTGTTCCACTATCATCACCCATATTACCGAAAACCATTGCGAGGATTGTTACTGCAGTTCCATTAGCCATTTCAGGTGATATTTTGTATTGACGTCGGTACTCCATGGCCCTCTTGCCTGTCCAAGACTTAAAAACCGCAGTTATTGCAAGTTCTAATTGTTTATAAGGATCCTCAGGAAATTTTTTTCCTGTCTTATTTTCACAAATCATCTTAAATGCTTGCGTCCTCTTTCTGAGGAGACCTTCATCTGCATTTTCTGCTCCTATACAGATTTCTTCGAATAGCTTTTCTTCGACATTAAGGACTATTTTTCCAAACATTTGTATGAATCTACGATATGTGTCCCATGCAAATCTGGAATCCTTGCTTTGCTTTGCTAAGCCTTGGACTGTATTATCATTTATGCCAAGATTCAGAATAGTGTCCATCATTCCAGGCATAGAGATAGAGGCACCCGAACGAACAGAAACCAAGAGTGGATTAGATACATCGCCAAATTGTTTTTTACTTAACGTTTCAAGTTTTTTCATTGCTTTGCGTACTTCATACATAAATCCGTCAGGTAACCTTTTACCTCCTTCATAAAATTTTGCACAAATTTCAGTAGTAATAATAAAACCAGGTGGTATAGACAGACCAAGTTGTGTCATCTCAGCTAATCCAGCGCCCTTGCTTCCGATCAACGTTTTATTTTTACTGTCTGCTTCTTCGAAAAAATATATGGGTTTTAACATTCAGTCGATATCACTATCAAAATTATGATCTTTTAATTTAATATATTCTGCGAATTTTAAGTGTCATCTATCAGACTTTGGTGAATATCTTGGCGTGTCATATCCTTCTTACCATATCAATCAACAACTTTATTTAATAAATTCAAGAGTTTGCGATAAATCATTTACTAAACGTTATGTTTATTCTGTTGGAATAATTTAAGGATTATCCATTATTATGGTTAATATAGCAAAAGAAAAGAAACGAGAGCGTTCTTAATACCTTTCTATTATAATTCTGATAACATATAACTGCTCCAAATTATTATATATAAGATAAATAGATATACACCTTAATTAAACGCTTGTTGTTGCCACAGAAGATGCTTGCTGCAGTATTTCATAGTCCAAAGGTGATAACTCTAGAAGAGAGACAGCTTTCGAAGACTGAAAATGGCATCTTCATACGAGTCAATGCCTGCGCCGTATGTGGTTATGACGCAAGAGTTTTTAGAAATGGACATCAAAAGGTAAGGACACCAGTGATATTAGGACATGAGCTTTGCGGAGAAACACTTGAAACGATACGTGTGAATAATGGAAAGGTAATTGAGTCAGGTACCAGAGTTGTTGTATGTCCTATAATATCCTGCTTAAATTGCAAATACTGTAAAAGTGAGCAATACAACTTATGTACAAATTTAAGAGAGATAGGATCGACTGTTGATGGCGGCTTTGCCCAGTACGTCAGTATACCTGAAGAAATTCTTCGAATAGGGGGTATTGTACCAGTTCCAAGCGACCTTAGTAATGAAGAAGCCGCTTTGGTTGAACCATTAGCATGTTGTATGAATGGTTTTAATCAAATGGGCAGAATTAATTGCGAAAACCAAGTAGCCATAATTGGAGATGGTCCAATAGGATTACTTCATCTCCAGCTTTCAAAATTATATGGCGCAAAAACCATTATTATTGGTAAAAACGCCGAAAGAATACGCAAAGCAAAGTCTATTGGAGCAGACCAAGTAATATTTGCTCATGACCTTAAACAAACCAAAGACAATATATTAGGATATACAAACGGTCTCGGAGTCAATGCAGTCATAATCGCCACAAGTAATCCAGATGCTTTAAACTTAGCAATGGCTATTGCGAGCAAGAATTCAAAAATAAATATTTTTGCAGGAATGCCAAAAGAAACACATATCTCAATAGATCCTAACTGGCTTCATTATAATCAGATTTCTTTAATTGGAAGCTTCAGTTCTACACCTGATATGCTGCAGGAAGCTGTCAGACTTGCAGCTAATAAGCAGATCGATCTTGGTAAGATAATCAGTCATAGATTCTCACTTGATAGTATAGAAGAAGCAATAGAAGTTACTGAACAATATTATGGCTTACGAGCAGTAATAAACAGTTTTTAAATTAAACTACATGTCCAATATTTCTTTCTCTCGAGCTGTCATTAGTTTATCATTATTCATAATTTTATTTCGTAATTACTTTACTATTTAACTCACAGAACGTTTATCATTTTTTGAACTAAAGGCAATAGTGTCAGCTTATCCATTTTTACCATACAACACATAAACGTCCGATAAATTGTCCTCTAGCCCATTTAAAAAAGATTTGAATTCAGTTATGGACACGACTGGTACACCTTCTATGAATCTTACTTTGTTATGATGAAGAGTCAATATTATAGGTATTGCGGAGGAGATAGTACTTCTTTTTGCAAGTAAAATTTTTGTCCTCTCTACTTGTTTTTTTGCATACAAAGAAAGAATTGATAGGCCACCATGTTTCCAATGTTTGCAATCCACCGCAATAGCAAATTTTGAATTAATTCCGACCACATCAATTTCCATTCGAGGTTTCGAAAAAAACACATGAATCGCCGTTTTGTAACCAGATAATTTAAGAATTTTTGATGTCAGAGCTTCGAAATCTTTCCAATTTAATTGTATTGAGATCTGTTCTATATCACAACCCATCTTAAGGGCCAAAATTGCAATTTCTAATTTATCTTCATTAGAAAATAGTATTTTACTTCCAGATGCAGTACCAATTCCATTGTTACTTAAGAAATCCAAAACCCTCTCTGCAATAGGTTCACTTACGATTTTGGCTCTAATCCTAAATAACTCGGCCGTTGTTTCCGATGAAACTCCAGCTATAGCCCTAGCCAACAATTCGGGATGCATTACCCTGAATAAAATACTTGACTATTATTTCAACCTATGAACAAGAGTATTTAAAGTATATATTAACAATTTATCAAAATGCGGCATCATTTCAAAACGTGTTTGTCCAAAGAGAATTTTTGGTTTTTTTACTGTCAATTGAATACCATTAAAGAAACAGATTATATATTATTGGTCTTCGATTTTAGAAAAACAACAGCTTTGTTTATAGTTTCTTTGTTTATACTATAAATTTTGATTAGATTTATTACATCTTCGACCGTATCTATATCGGTCATAATCCTTTTCCTTTTAATAATCTTTACAGTAGCATTTGATGCTTTTGCTTTTTTGATATGAATATTATAACTGTCATTGTCATAATTTGTTGTTATTAATAGCGGAGGTCTTCGTAGCAGAGCATTCGATCCATCTAATCGAAGAGAAGGGCATATTACCAAGCATTTTTCATACTTTTGTGCTAATGTGCACATATACTCTATATCTTCTGGTAAAATCAAAGGCAGGTCCTGTGGAATTACAATCGTAGCATCGACATCATATTCTGAAATATATACATCGGCCAAAGCAACAGCAGAGTTTACTCCTTTATCTTTTTTTTCTTGTAAAAATTTTGCATCATATAGTTTAGCAATTCCTTCTGCTCGTTTATCGCTTGACACTACAAGCACGTTTGATATGGCCGAGGTATTAGTCAGCGTATTTAAGGTACAATCAAGAAATAACTCAGATAGCTTTACACGTTCTTCAACAGTCAATAGAGACGCCAATCTAGATTTTCCACATTCAAAATTCTTCACTGGCACAATCGCAAAAACCTTCAAAGTTAAGCACTCCTTATATATCTCATAAGATATGACGCTAATCTCATTTCGTCATTTTTATTGTTCATTAAGATATCAGTTTCATATACTTTCATGCCTAGGTTTCGTATGCTTGATGAGAAATTATTATCAGTTGAAGATATAATGAACTTGCTAATAATATCAGAATAATACTCAGCTACTCCAAAGGGAGAAATTTGGAGTCTCATTGCCTTCATATACTTTACTGCGGGTCCGCTTACTGCTTTATCTCCAATCAACGGAGAAATGGCAACGATTTTTTTTCTCTCTGCAATAAGATTTTTTTTTAGAGTCTTAATTGCAAGAATAGGAGCAATACTTGTAATAGGATTTGCTGGAGCGACAACGACCATTTCAGACCGTTTTATAGTTTGAATTAACTGCGGGTTAATCCTTGCTTTGTCGCTTCCTTTATAAATAACTCTACGGACCTTGGGTGCTCCTCTATGTTTAACCCAAAACTCCTGGATATGCATTTCTCCTTTGTCCGTGACAACTTTTGTCTCAATATGGCTATCGGTAGCAGGAATTACTTTTGAAGAGATCCCATGCATGATTCTCATGCAATCTGTAATCTCTGAGAGACTTTTTCCCCTTTTAAGCATATTAGTTCTTATGACATGCGTAGCTAGATCTCTGTCCCCCAGCTTAAACCAGGCCTGCTCACCTAAGATCTGAATCTGCTGTAAAAAACCAAAAGAGTCATTTTTTATCCCCCAGCCCTGTCGTTCGTCAAGTATATTAGCCAAGCCATAAATAACAGTATCAATATCAGGACAAATATAAAGTCCATATAGCCAAATATTATCACCTACATTGGAGATTATGGTGAGATCTCGTGTCTGGGATGCTAGGCCGCGAATTAACTTTATAGACCCAGTGCCTCCTGCGAGAACAGTAATCAACGGTGAGATCTTATTATAATGCCACAATGTATAATTTTCGAAATTATAATTAATATCATCCTGTTATCTTACTAAGATTACAAGAGGCTGAAGAAACATACTTTCTAAACAGTTTACTGCGTACACGAAAGGAATTATTGATTGTTGACAATAATAATGCTGTGCTTTAATAATTGTTAACAATCAACGAAAAGACCCTACTAAAGAAGACTATGATATAAGATTTTTTCAAAATGGAATATACAATGAATGGCCTTCCATTCATCTTTTATATTGCATGTTGGAATCGTTAGGATTTGGAAAATAGAAAAAGGAGCAAATCCTATGTCGTTTACACAGAATATTAATGTTGGGGGATGAGTTTTAACAATTATTTAGGAATAATGTTCATTTATACATGATAATTTTCTCTTCAATAGATCGATGTTTGTATCTATTAATAGGCGTTGTATATCAGTAATCTACAAGTTTTTTTTTATCTTATCTGTCATTGATTTTTATCAGATACATACAATATATAATTTATGCTGAATTTGTTTTCGGACAAATAACAAATTCGACCAATTTATATTAACTGGGAAAAATTATAGCTGTACTGATTTCACCTTCTTAGAAGAAAAAAAATGTTATCAATAAAGATTATAAACGAGAGTCAGGAAAGTTTTTATGTGAAACGCTCGGCATTAACTTTCTTCACAATACTTGTAACAGTTTTGATTTCAAATATGGTCTATACTGCATATGCAAATCAGATGACTGTACTTCTTGTGACAGAAAGTGATAAGGCCACTGCCACATTTACTGCTATAAGGTTTATTACAATACAATACCCTCCAGGCAGCGAATTAGCTAAGCAGTTTGATGGTAAAAGAGAAAGAGTAACATTTACCACTGAGAATGGTACAGAAGGAGGCAATCTGAGCCAGATAATATCAAACATTAATCAGGTGTTGAGGACAGAAAAGCAAAGCCCCGTCAAGATAGATAATGCGACACTCGATTATACGGCATCTATTAGAGGTGAACCTGATAGAGTTGCTCTTGCATATAAAGTTGTATTAGAATCCAATATTTCCAGATTTGTATTAGAGCAGGGTGGAGAGCAAGGTACAATTCTTGACTTAGATTGGAGAGGATTAGTTATCAAACAGCCATTAATTTTGGATACGCAACAATACGGCATGATAAATGTTAATAATCCTATTGGATTGCTTCAAGCTACGTATCCTGACTTTGCAGCAAATCTGCTAAATTCTCCTCAATCGGCGGCAATTATGAATGATCCCTTATTTACTTTCGAGGAGATTGGTGCGCCCATGGAAAGATGGCATTTTCTTTTTGATCCCACTGGCAGCCAAGCCGGCGCGGCTGGAGCAGGATACATTGAAGAAGGCGGAGCTAAGGTTGTTTCGATTTATTCACTTGGTGAGAGTAGCTTTAGAGAAGGAACTCACTCAGCAACGGAAAAGGATGCGGTAGCCACAATTAACGGAACACAGGCGAGTATACATTCATCTACGCCTCCTCCAAGTGGTCAGATTCAGATCACCGGATTTGCTAGGGTAGCGGGAGCAGGAGGAGGAGAAGTCGCATTTGTTACTTCTCAGGCTCCAGCAGGAACGACAACTGCTACTGGAGGTTTTCCCATACAGGTACTCTTGGTATTGGGAGGGATGATGGGTGCAGTCGCTGTCTTTGTCCTTTTAAAAGCAAGAAAGTAAATAGTATTTTTTCTCTTTCCTTCACTTATTGACAAGTTAATTCGCGGCCTAGCATCCCAGACGCGAGATCTCACCATAATCTCAAATGTAGGTGATAATATTTGGCTATGGACTTTATATTTGTCCTCATATACACGTCTGATATATCTAAATATAATACATAGATACCAATAAACAGCATACCAACTGCGTTAGAATTTTCTCTCTTTGCCTATTACTATAGATAGTTTATCTAAACTCAACTGATAAAATGATGATAATTAAGATACAAAAAATTATTGAATAGAGGTATCTACCAATATATTAGTATCTGAATCTGTTCTATTAGGACTTTCAACTTCATATAGATACATAATTCTGTGTGCTAGTAGTAACCCTCCTTCTGTTCTCCACGGGATTCCGCTGAGCGGCCAACCTGAGCAAGTGCAGGACTTTTAAGCTCTGTTCGGCCTTGCTCCACCCAGGACGGCAGTTTCATTCCTGTATCACAAAATCTCAGGCTATTCACCATCATCGTGTACATGTGGCTGGATATCTTTTCTGTTCCGGCGCCAACTGTCTCCAGTTAATTATCGCTAATTTGGGTGCCTGCAATGAGGGAGGAGTTTCCTCTCTTTCAAGTAACCCGCTCGCTAGCTCACCACTATAATATTGGATAGATAGTATTTTAACACAGTTGTGGAAAATATTGCTTCTCAATTACCAAAATTTCCTCTCGATTTTCAGCGTTTGAATAATCCTCCAAGAGGCTCGAATTTAGCTCCAAAAAAGTATGACCCCATTTGAATTTTTCCATAAAATCCTTTGCCAAGCGTTTGTCCCCTAAAATATAAAGCGAACCAGCCAATGCTTCTGCAGTAGATAGTCTTCCCAGTTTTGAGTAATTGATGGGATTTGCTGCAAGCATTGCTGGTAACCGCCTTCCCATCGCATGCTTAGGTAAAAATCTATTTTTTAATTCGTGTTCGGATCTATTCCATGAACAGTCTATAGCACAAAGAGAATCAGAAAGTTTAGCGTCTTCTTTAGAGAGCAATATTGGAGAAAATGGATTCAATATAAGAGATTTTTTATATATATATTGAACAGATTGCGCTAGTCTAAATTTTACGAGTTTCGCTGCAGTGCATTTAGAAGGATCATCCTGTTTCAACATGAACACAAAGACTTTCATAAGACGATCAAATTACCTTTTCTTGAATACGTATAATAGAGAGAGAGAGAAGTAGGTTATTATATTCTCCTGTTTTTTTCCAAAAATTCGTATCTGCAATGAAGAACATAATATGATATTGTAATGAAATTAATATCTGAGCATATTTCAGAAGCGTTATCTTTCCTATCTCTGTTAGTCATTTGGCAATTTAATATAGCATGTCTTATGTTTACATGCTTTCTTCTAGCATTATATATTATTACAAGCCAGACAAGCAATAATTATAGAATAAAGGAGTGGAAAAAACTTTTAGCTGTCATCGAAGACTACACGTGTGCCCGTTATTTCCGATCTTAAATTTCCCTTCGTACATAAAAAGAATCAACAAGAAATAATCGATGCCTGGTTAGAAAAAAGGATGTAGAGGTTCTATAATATATCGCACAGGAACTGGATAAACTGAGATTGCCTTTGAATGTGCAAGACGCGCTCTCCGTGTCTGTTAAATTCTGGGCTTTCCTGAATATTGTTTTTCTTATACCAAGAATTGTATTAATTGAACAAAACGTCAAACGACTTTTAGATTACGGGTTACGTAAGATTCTATTGGAGTCTACCATGGTAAACCAAAAGATGCCAAAGAAATCACTATCAGCACCTATCAGAGTGTCATAAACAACTTAGACGTGATTAGTAATGCCAATATGATCTTACTGGACGAGATCCACCTTCTAATTGAGACTACAGCAGCAGAATATGATAGAATATTCAATATCATTTTAGAGGATCAAAAAAAAGCAATATTGGGCCTCACAGCAATCTTGAACGGAAAAAGATGCTAAATATTCAACTATCATGTTTGTTGCTCCATTCATTAGGAAATTTATGACAAAAGATACTGTAATTGATGGTCGTCTTGCTAATCCTGTAATTATTGCTAGACCAGTGC
Source organism: Nitrososphaeraceae archaeon (assembly GCA_035264705.1). GTDB lineage: Archaea > Thermoproteota > Nitrososphaeria > Nitrososphaerales > Nitrososphaeraceae > JAJNBK01. Next base: position 11,565 of record DATFPS010000078.1, read on the forward strand.
GATTTATTTTATATGAGCAAAGAATGTATGAAGAAACGAGTGCCAAAATTAAAGAAATCTCATCGAGATTGCAGTCACATGATCCAGTCATCATTTCAAAAATACTTATGAATGGTGGTCCTCGATCATCTCTTAGACATCATGGTTTACTAATATTCGTAAGCGAAAAAATCCTTAACACTATTAATCAGGAGTTTAATCAGGCTTTAAATATTGTAAACGAACGTGCAAATGAAAAAATTATGATATTTAGTTAAACAATAGAATCAATGCAAAAATTAAAAAAAATTTTTGAGGAAATTCACATACCTGTAGGAAGTGTGCATAACTAAATAAGCAGAAAGGAAAGGAAAATATTACTTGACCAATGGGGAAAGGAATACTCCCCTTACTTTCAGTTCATACTCTTGAGATAGGCTATGATACACCACAGGCAGCTATTGCAATAATTATTTCCAGTAATTCTATAATATTATTCACATTATTCAGAGAATTAGTAGAGTTATAAGAAAAGTCGAAGACAAAAATAGAGCACTGATCTACGTGATCTATGTGAATGACACTAAAGTTGATAATATTTTAAAACTGGTCGAGGCAGTAATTGAAAAGAAAGGAAATCCAAACAAGAATCGTTTAAGAAAAAACGATTTTGCCATACTTTGATAAAGATATAAATGAAAATTAATATATCGATTATATTGCTTTCTAGAATTGTTACTGGTCTTGTATTATACTATTTGGTATTGATAT
>DATFPS010000079.1:0-6917 GCA_035264705.1 Nitrososphaeraceae archaeon
TATGTAAATGACATGTTTGTAGGAGATGTCCATAACGGATGGATATACCATTTTGACTTGAATGAAGATAGAACAGATCTAATTCTTGAAGGTCAGCTTGCAGATAAAATTGCAAATACGCCAGAGGAAATGCAGGAAACAATATTTGGTGAAGGTTTTGGAGGAATCACCGATCTTGAAGTTGGTCCAGATGGGTATCTCTATGTTGTTTCAATCGGTCAAGGTGCAATATACAGAATAGTACCTGGAGTCATTGATGATGCTAGTGGAGTAACGACAGACATAGATGATGATGTGGAAGAAGAAGAAGAAGAAGATAGCATAAGTAATGATGATGCCAATGGTGAAGCTGATGAAGATGGCAACTTAAATGATGATGATAGCGATGGAGGAGATGATGGCGGCGGAGATGAAGAGGGTTAGCAGGCCGCTGTTAAACGGTATTCGAGAATACTAATAGTAATATTTCCAGGTATTCAAAACGACTAATATAATTAAGGAGAGGAATAAGGAATGACGACTATAACAAAACCAAAACTACTCTTAATCATAGGTATAGCCATAGCTGCAGTATCTTTAGGACTAGGTGCATGGGCTGCAACAATAACCACACCAACAAGCATCAAGATAATTCAATGCATGAGGGAGAAGGATCCAAATCAAACATTTACAGGGCTAGATACAGAAGGTCATTTCGAAGATTGTGCTTCGCAGTATCCATTAGATCCTACTGCAGCACTTGTACTTGGTATAAGCAACTTGTTATTCTGGGCTGGAATAATAATAATAGTAGTAGCTATCAGCTGGATAGTACGTGACTGGTATATTGATAGGAAGGCTACAAGAAGAAGCATTAGGACTCGGCGTGGAAAGAAATGATGAAGAATAATATACAAGAATAACATGGTTCACACCTAAGAAGGTACTGGATTATTGTCTAATTGTAGTAGGATTGAATAGCGGCACACACATACACTCTATTCTAATAAATTTGCTTCAATTACAACATTATGTTAATTTAATTGCTTTCTTCAAGGCATATCCTATTAGAACACCTACAAACAAGCCACCACCCATTGTAGCAACAGTTGGTACGAAACTGTCAACAATGTTCCTATTTAGATACATCTCGCTAGTTTACTTGTTATTATGCAAAGACTAGTTTCATACCTCTGATATCATGCATTCCTGTATATGGTAACACTGACAAATATGAATGTCCATGCTATGTAATGAAAACATCTGATAGCGTATTTAGTGCATAATGCATCTTCTATCTGCTTATCTAAGCCTTTGACAAAATAGGCTATCAAATACGATTAAAAGTTTTCTTTTCTCAAACTTGAAGAGCCAATACGGCAACTAGAGAGATCTCTTAAGAAGAGCAAAAGAAATCATCAATGGCTTCAAATTTTCTGTAACGCACTTTATAGCCTTTCTGAAAGAGAGATCTAAGATATAGGAGAGTAAATGTAACCATAGTGGGTCTTTTATTATATGCGCGAAAGATGATTAATCTAACTATTTTGGTATGGGTAAATGCTGTTAGAATATGGTTTATCTCATTTAGGCTTCTATTCGTCACTACCACTCATCATAAAGTTACAATGTTTTACTTCTTTTCCCTCAAACTGTTCTGAATAACATTCTCCTTGTCGCATACATTGTATTCTTCCGTTTATACTTGCAGGGATTTGATCAGATGCACAACTATCCCCTGATGATGATAAAGATTGATTTCCTTCATTCTGCTGCGCATATGCTGCTTGAGGTATTACCATTGCTACTGTCGATATCCACATAACGATAGCTGTTGCTGCTGTCATTGTCATTACAGACTGCTGTTGGATTTTTCTCATACATAAATAAGCGATAAATCAATATATGAAAAACTTTGTCATCTATCTTATAGCATATTATCATCAGATATAGTGTCACGCTGCTTTAGGGGAACATCTGTGTGCTGGAAGGATAGGCTTGCAGATATCACACCTCTCTCTGTGTGTCTGTGTGCTTACAAGTCATACAAATCCGAGTGTCTGTGTGTCTTCTTGCCTATAGACGTCTGGCTGAGTTTGAAATTTGATGATGGTAGAGGCTGTTAAGGAAACGATAGCTCTAGAAAATATGATGTTTCTATATTACTTTTAATATTGTTTAAGGATCAATTAGTAATTAGTATCCTACTGCTACTATTTACAGGCATCATAATATAGTTAATGTAAAGGAGGAATATTAGCTATATGCCCTCGCTACTTTACGTTCACTTTCTATAAGTTTTGTTTGGATATTAATCTCACATTCTATTCATATACTCTTGAGATAACAGGTGACTATCTCTATCAGTCTATGACTATATGGTCAAGCTTACTAAGATAGGAAGAGACTTTCAAAATCTAGAGTTTTCATAGTTGTTGTTTTCGTACAATTATGTGCTTCTCTCCTCCATGATGGCTCTTTTCAAATTCTATTTTGAAATTATGTAACTTAAGAAATTCAATTATTGGTCTATAAAGATTAGTACTATCCCTAAGATTATGAATTTCAATAAGAAGTGCAATATCTTTAGAATTAGATAGAGTCCTAGCAGCTCCTTTTAACACTTCGAATTCAGCTCCTTCTACATCAATTTTAATCCAGTTTACTTGTTCATGTTTTATTCCTTTTGACTGCAGTAGGTAATCAACTGTATTAGCATTCACTTCTACAAACTTTTCTTCCTTTCTTGCTCTGTCCGATATTACAGTATTGTAAATAGTATTACCTGACTCTTCCTCTGATACATAGAGTTTTACTTTCGTTTCTTTCGAATATACTGCATAATTCAAAGGTATAACATTGGTTAATTGATTTAGTTCGATATTGCGATTTAACATCCCAAAATTGCTAGGATCAGCCTCAATGGCAATTACTTTACCATTTGCACCAACACGCTTTGAACTTATTATTGTATAACGTCCTATATGTGCTCCAATATCTACAACTATATCTCCTTCTTTAGGAGTAAAGTATTCTATTATGTCATCTTCGCGTATTGTCATGCTTATTAAATCATTTTTGTTAATTGGGCAATAAGCCTTGTAACCATATTTTGGCACGCTGATTTTTAAAAGAAAGGGATTAGCAAATCCTAGAAACTTTATCATAAAGTATATGAACCTAATTATGTCAAATGAGGGAATTACATCAAATTCATAATTAAAAGCGAGAGCCTTTTTATCAAATACTCTATCTCTTCTTTTCTTCCCTAATGCTATTCTAAGAGATAGTCTTAAAACCAGATAAGAGAGCAAATAAACGATCTTAACTAAAAATACTGCTATCTTATCAAATAAAGGAACCACACTTATTGGCCCTGGTTTTGTCAACCAAAGAGTATATTTGTTAACATTAGACATTATTACTTTTAATAGTGTCATAAACAAACTTTAAATAATTTTGCATCTTCCCTACAAAGGATACTACATAGCAGGCCAAATTTTTGCCACCCGCCTCGCGGACCGTTGCGATTATGTTATGTTTGTATCGGTATATTTAACTTTCAGATAATGTAGAAGCTTGAGACAGCTCACATAATACTGGGTGTGGATAACGGCAAAATTCATAACAAAACAAAGACTGAAAGTACATTAGGAGCAATGGACAAGCTTGTTAGATATAATGCTAGAACATCACCAAATAGATAAAGGATACCCTCAGTGAGGGAACGGAAGCAGAACAGAGATGATAAATGCTTTCTGGTCTAAAATAACAATAGTATCATAAAATCTCCTTCTGTTATTCAAAATATGAAATTTAAAAAATCGAAAATAATGTCGAAATCCTCATCATCATTCTTACTGAGGCTAATATTAATTATGTTTGACCTCCATTGACCTACACTAAAGAAGAGTAGCCATCAATAGAAGCAAGAGTTTAACATATGATCCTGAAATATTGCTCGGTTATAATATTTTCAGTTATTATTGGAATTATTTCATATTATCAATATATAATATTTGATATAAAAGATAGGTAAAAAGCATCTATATTTCAGTGAGAAATTTATCACAATAATCATTTGTATATCTTGGCTCCATATAAAAAAACAAATAATATGAGAACTTGTTTAATATCTCATGATACTATTTAAAGGAATCTAAAAGATCCTTTCTAATGTAAAAGTAAAACATTTCGCCAGTAAAGAGGGTTATATAGGTGAATTACTTTGTTAAGATGACAAAAATAAATCTAAATTCACATGATAATATACTAATGTAGTCATACACCATCAGAACCCATCCTTTGAAGCCTTGCTTCTTTATCGCTAATATAGAATATTAGGTCTATGCAATATTTTTTATTCATTGTTATTGTTGGTCGGTTTTTACCGTCGACAATTTTTCTTGTAGTCTATTATTATGGTTGTTTAATGGCATGCTAAATGTAAATCTGGCTCCTCTTTTCATATCATAAGCATAGTTTTCACCTCTAATCTTTCCACCATGTGCTTCTATAATGCTTTTTGATATAAATAATCCCAGTCCAGTGCCCCCAGTAGGGGATTCTGTAGCAAATTTTGAAAACAGCCTTGGTAGAATTTCTGGAGATATTCCAGTACCAGTATCTTCTATGGCAATAACAGCTTCTTCTTCTTGTTGGCTATCACTATTTTCTTCTTTTATTTTCTTTTTAGAAGTAATAGATATTGTGCCCTCTTTGGTAAATTTAATAGCATTATCTAAAAGATTGGAAATGACTTGAGTCAATCTGGATTTATCTGCCTCTACAAAAATAGGAATATTATTATCATCATTTGTCTTTTCAGATTTATATATTATTCGTACATTAGCATTGCTAATTTGGTCTCTATAATCTTCTACGATGTCTGATATTAACTGATTCAAATTAAATTGTTGTTTGCTTAGTTTTAGTGTTTGGCTCTCTATTCTTGTCACATCCAATATATCATTAGTAAGTCTTTGAAGTCTAACAGCATTTCTTTTTATTCTCTGTATTATTTCCTCTTGTTTTTCAGGATGTGTCTGTAACAAATCAGAAAATCCTAGAATAGCCTGAGTAGGCGTCTTCATCTCATGACTTGCTACGTTGATAAACTCTTTCTGCATCTTACCGTGAACTTGTAGTTGTTCATTTGCTAAAGCAAGCTGTTGGTTTGATAATGAAAGTCGCTTATTTGTCTCTTCCAATTGTTCTGTTCTTTTCTTTACCTCCTTATTGAGTATATTATTCCATTTTATAAGCAATATTATTAACACTACAACTGCAGCAGTGGTACCAGCAATTAATGAAAACATCTTTAATCTTTCTGTGAAGAGAACCTCATTGATATGCGAATAGATCATTGAAGTAGGTGTGATTATAAAGACAAAGTATCTAGATTCTCCTTGTAGAAACATCGTATATCCTGTATTCAATCTTTCGCCGCTTCCAAAATCATATACTGCATAACCTCCTAATAATTGGCCTGCAAAAACTTTGCGATAATACTCATTTTGAATATCACTATAATTAAAGAATTTCTGAACCTCATTATCAAAAAAGCTTTTTCCTAGAAATTGTGTTCTAGGAGTAGCTATGTAATTCGCATTACCATCATAAGATACCAAGAACTTTGAATTAACATCGTAAACATTCGCATAACGTGCGAAGAAATCTACTGTAGGTATTTCAACGCCCACCATCCCAATATATTGACCATTTTCTCTATTTATTATCGGAAAGGTCAATGCAATCCTGTACACACCGTCAATTCCTTCAAAACCATCTGAAAATACACTCCTTAAGGTATTTCTTGTCTGTTGTACATAATCTCTAAATGAAATATCTATATTTACAAAGCTTCTTTGCCCTTTTGCTACTTTGTTATACGTTATTATATCGTCTTTATCAGCAAGGAAAAGTCCATCAACTTTGGTAATAGTACTGATTTGATGAAATCTCTCACTCATTAACTTTTCAACTCTATCACCATATAATTCGCCTTGCTGCAAATAAGTAGAGTCTGATAATCCTTGAAGAATAGACATAATCCAGTGAAGATCAGAGCTAATATGTTGCCCCATAGCTTTTGTAGATTCTATCTGACGATCTCTCTGCTGTACAAATAGACTATTCTTAACATTTTCTTCTGTAATATTTTGTAGATAAAAGAACAAACCATATGAAATTACGATTATTAAAATTGTGGAAATAATACCTATTCCTTTTATACGTCCAGAAAACAGACTATTGTTAATGTGTCCTTTTTTTTCCTTCCGCTGCAATATAAAATTAATTGAATTACATATGTTAAATCCTTTCTTAATAGAAGTTGACAGGAGCATATAGTGTGTTTAATGACGTACTACTACTCCTCATGATATCTCTGATACAATAATCTTTTTATTGAGTATATCTTGTGTCAATTGATTTAGCTTCACTTTTACATCTTCAGGTACTTTATCCTCCAAGCCATAGAATGGCGCTAGATAGACAATACCACTCCCTGTGGCGCCTTTGCCTATTTCCAGTCCAGGCTTAAATATTTCTCCTTTGAAATTGCCTGCTTGAACCATCTTAACAGCTTGGTCATAAGCCTTTTCTACATCCAAGACAAATGAGGTCAGAACAGTTTCTGGGGCTAGTTTGTTCTGATCCGAGACCGCACCAAATGCATATATTCCCTTTTCTTTAGCGGCTTCAATAACACCTTGACCAGAGGTATCAGCTACATGTAACAAAAAGTCAGCACCAGCATTTATTTGCGATATTGCTGCTTCCTTTCCTTTAGATGGATTATCAAAATCATCTAAATATGTAACAAGTACTTTAACGTTAGGATTCATCAACTTTGCACCTTGCTTATATCCTTCAAAAATGTTGATGAGATTTGGATATGTGACATCTCCAGCAACATAACCAATCACACCTGTTTT
>DATFPS010000080.1:0-6823 GCA_035264705.1 Nitrososphaeraceae archaeon
GATAACAATATATTTATTTAGCATAAATTGAATTTGAGGATTGTATGGTAGTTGACAATAAAGGAGCGGTAACTTATGTCCGTGTACTCAAGGAAGACCTTGCTATCATCCGGGTAACACCTTCTGACGGTCCTGTTCCGGATTTCAAAGCTGGCCAATTTGTTACTTTGGGAACTTATCTACCAGCCGAAGGCAAGATAATACGAAGGGCATATTCTATTGCTTCTCCACCGGAACAAAAAAAACATTTTGAATTGCTTATTAGATGGGTAAGAAAACCTGTTCCAGGTCGACTGACCACTGACTTGTTCAATAAAAAAGAAGGCGACGAAATCTTTTGGGTCAAACCCGTTGGAATATTTACTATTAATGAAAAGATGCACGACGGATCGCCTGATAACAGAAGAATGATTCTAATAGGAGGCGGTACAGGTTTGGCACCTTTTATAGCATATACATTACATCTAAAATCAATTGGAAGTAAGCGTGAGATAATTGTCTTGCACGGAGCTAGTTACGTCGATGAACTAAGTTATCGGGAATTATTAACAGATTTGGAAGAAGAGAGCTTAGATAAAGGGAAAGATAGCTGGAACTTCCGGTATAGAGCAAGCATCAGCAGGCCTCAAGAATGGTTCAATAGAACATGGAGTGGTCAGAAAGGAAGAGTTGAATCATTCTTAAGACCTAAGGCTGGCACAGACCGATCACCATTGGAAGAATTAGTCGGCGAAAAGATAACACGAGAAAATACTTCATTTTATGTATGTGGATGGCAGGGGACCGTAGATGGTGCGCTTGATTACTTGGTTCCGAAGGGTTTTGTTACTGAACGAAATAAGAGAAAAGATGGGAGCTATGACGTAAAGTTCGAATCATATGGATAAAATACGTTCGTTTTTCATTTTTAAAGCCTTATATCATGGAAACGTCGACAACTAATGTATGAAATTTGAATTTGAAGAATTCTCAACAGTAGAAGATGTTTTTCTTTATTTAGTGTCAGTTGCACCGTATATGAAACAGGTTCTACCTGTGAGCTCCTATAAGGGCTATGTATTTTCCATTGTCCCTTTGACACCCCTTTCGGGAGATGTACTCATGATGATTTATACAAAAGGTAAGATAGAGCCAGGAATGATAGAATTTGATATTTCGACTAAGAAATATAAAACAGTCTCAGCAGTTGAAAGAGCAGATAAAAACTACTTTATCATTTTGACACCCAAAAATGCAACTATTGCAGACAATGCAATCCAGTATTTGGAATCTAAAGAATAAATGTAATAATTGAGAAAAATCACATTTTTAGAGGCGCGGTGGTACTGGAGCCGTCACTGATCTCTGTCTAGTGTATCTATCAACAATATCCTCAGGGATCTGTCCATCAAAGAGATCCTTCGACAATCCTCGAAGATATCTCATTATAGCCCATGTTCCAGCCTTTATTAAGCCGGCCATAAATACTTTCATTGCAGGACCATATGTCTTATTTCTGATAATTATAGGAATTATATCGTTGATCACCCATAAGTTGTGTTGCCAACTTTTCCAGAACAGAGTGAATTGTGCTTCATTTAAGTTTCCAAAGTGCATTGAATTCTTTTCTGAAAAATCTTGATAAAGTAGTGGCGCAACTAAACCTCTCATATTTATTTCTCTGAAATCCTCGATCAGATCTATTGTATACTGTGTCTCATCGGGCGTTTCATCTGGCCATCCTATAATAAGAGTCAATGCGGGAAACCAATGATTTTCGTTTAGAATTTTACAACCTTCTCTTACTACCGCACCCCACTCCTCTGGCTGATATGGCTTGGTCTTTACTCCTAGATGCTTTTTGACCATTCTCGGTGCTACAGTCTCTACTCCTAAATTTGTGGCGAGCCATCTTCCACTGGCATCCATATTGTTGACTGCGGAAAGATTCTTAATAAGATCTGGTGAAGATGTCACAGCTGATAATGTCATATGAGTTGTGCCAACAAAATTTGCGCCCACAGATTTTAATCCTTTCCACACATCCAATATTGCATCAGAATTTGGAATGAAATTCTTATTGTCACATCCATAAAGGAGCATCTCATCTGACTGAAGCCAAATAGAATCAAAGCCATATTTCAAATTAATCTTAGCCTCGGTCTGTAGTCTATCCAATGGTATATCTTTCTTTGAGCGTTTGTTGACATCACAAAAGTCGCAACCCCTTCCACATCCACGCATTGCTTCGATCAATGAATTTATAGTTGGCCCTCTTATCAGAGGAATATTGTCAATATTTCTAACGAATGTGTGCAGTAATTCTGGTGCATCATCTGCCTCTAGATCATGAAAAAGGTCCAGTGCAAGTTCATCAGCCTCGCCAATCACAACTGTATCAATTCCATGGATCTTCATTCTGTCAGGCTTAGCCAATTCCCACGAACCATTTCCACCGACTACGACTTTGAAGTCATACTTCTTTTTTAATTGTATAATCGAAGCACACATCTTCTTAAATTTCATAGCAACGTAAGACAGTTTTTCTGGAGACATGGTCGTAGTAACCGGTGCCATACCTAGTGGATCCATTACATTAATACCGACGACTTTGGTATCTGATCCTATACATTTATCGAGCATCTCTGGATGGGCAAGGAAAATATGTTCACGCTTGTATTCTTTCAAAAGGGCTCCTTCAATTCTTCTTAATCCACATTGGGCAACCTTAACCTCTCCAGTATTTTTATCGGTCTCAACACTTGGACAAAATAATTTATCGAAGACAAATTCAGGCACCAGTTCGTAAGGTCCGCATGCAATGAAACCGTAAAGGAAGTTTCCCCTATAATTTGTCATCAGACTTCGATCCGCTGTTAAAACTATACGTCTACCAGCCGCCATTTCTATTCTGTATCCTCTGCATTTCGTCTACAGATTCGATATAAATCTATTACCATAACGTTTCTACTTTGGTCTGTTGGTTATTCAGTTTATTTAATCAATAGAGACCTTTTCTATGACCTCTAACCAGTATAGACTTCAGCTGTCGGTGATCAAGAATACACAAAGCATCTGAAAATTTTGCCCACTTATAGTCATCGTGTTCTTTTGAGATAGTTACATTCCTAGTAGTCGTGGTTGCAAAATAAAATCTGACCTCCTTTTCTGATTTCATCCCATCAGCTTTGAAATAAGAATAATGGATTCTACCGATATATGATTGGATATATATACATACTATTCCTGTTTCTTCGAACACTTCTCTTATTAGGGTCTGTATTTCTGTCTCCCCTTTTTCTTTATGTCCCTGTGGAAAACCCCAGAAACCTCTTCTATTTTTCAGGAGAAGAAATTCAGTTTCTGCATCTTCCACAGAAGTGCAATATCTTATAACTGCTCCAATAGACTGCTCAAGTGCCACGCTATACCAATACTGAGAAATTAGGATAATTATAATATTGTTACTTATCTTAAACGTATTAATATCCTAATAAAACTGTTGATTAATGCAGGGCCGGTCGTCTAGTCTGGTAGGATACGGCATTGGCATTGCTGAGGTCGTGGGTTCGAATCCCACCCGGTCCAAATCTTTTGCATATTTAATGAATAATGAATTTAAATAGTAAAAATCTCCTTAATTTTGAAGGCCACTCGCCGTTTATGTATAATTAGGTAAATTCTAAATACAGATTTGGTTTTTGAATCATAACCTATTTTTAATATATGTCTAAAGGTTTCTAATTTAGAGTTTACAATAATATTTCCTATACCTTCATTTTTCTCCTTAATTTTCTCCATTATTTTTTTAGGAAGATACATAGGAAAAATATATGATCGTGCATATGCTAATCTTTCCCCAGTATTTTTATTTATAATACATATCTGTCTTCTGATCAACTCAGGAGTTTCTTTTTGTTTTAAAATTTTTACTTCGGTTTTGGAGTTAGTCAATATACTCAATATTTGCTCTATTGTCCCAGTTTCCGAGATAAGGATTTTGGTAGAGAGAGGAAGTGTAATGTCGGCTTTGCATTCCAGCTCGGCTATCTTCTCTAACATGTACCAACCAAAATTTTTTATAGTTACTGAAATAACAACCAACTATTTTTACAGTAATATACATTATTAAAAACTATCTGACAACTAACCTAAAAACAACCAAGATAGTTGTAAAAACTATTGTTCCTAAACTAACTGTTTTAAGTCTAGTTTCGAGTTTTCTCATTCTATTCTTGTCAAGTCCCGTTCTTTTCAATTCTTTATATGGTCTAGATGTTTTAATTTCGATATAACTTTCCAGACCTGCGATTAAAGATACAATTATTGATAAGAATCCAATGGAATTTGTTTGCATAATAAATCCCGCCAATACTGGTAACACTCCCCAAGACACTGCGAACCAGAAGTTATTATGAAAAAATCCTTTGAACAGTTCTAAATTATATGCAAAAACAAAAAATCCTTCTAGTATGGCAACTGTGCAAAGTAGTGGTACATAAAAAATTATATAATAAGCGCCTATAGTATATGCAACGGCTAGACCTGAAATTGTTAACAACCACAATTGTCGTTTGTTGAGGTAATTCCCCCATGGCTTAGTTTTTGAGCCTAGGACGTCAGCGGCATGCGCTGACAGTCCTAGTGCTAGAGCATAAATAACAGATATAGCAATAACTCTTTCCCACAATACGATAGGATAGAGTAGAGAACCGATTATTGTAAAGGATATGCACATACCTGTATATGGAAGAAATAGCAATCCTATAAAAATACGAAATTTTCTAGGCCCAAATTTAGGTACGAACCACTCATTCAAACGGGTATCTTTATTCAAGGCTTTTTTGCTGTAACAATTGCAGCGGTCCCTACAGTATAAAAATTGCAGGAAATACTCGTGAATCCTTTCTGTTGTACAACATACATCATTTCTTCTACCCATCTAGTATTTTTTATAACTTTATTCAGGTCTCTAAATACAATCGCCCAAGAATCTACAAAGTTACCAATTATTTGAAGAACTACAAAATACGCATCCCATAATCTTCGAATAATAGCATTTTGTGGACAAGTAAAATCGTGAAAAACTATGACACCGTTATGCTTTAATACACGCCAACATTCTTCTATTAATTTTCTCATATCAACATATTTGGCCAGGTATGATGATATAATAGTATCAAAACTGTCGCTTGTATAAGGTAGTGTTTCAGCATTACCGTTAATAAAGAAGTCATGTCTTCTTTTCTTTTTTGCAATTTTCAAATAATCTAAGGCTAAATCCAAACCTATAACTTGTTTTTTATCATTTTTTGATAGCAGGGAAGAAAGAATTCCAGTTCCACAAGCGAGGTCGAGAATATTTTCTCTTTTATCAAGGATGCTCACTATATGATTTTTCCAAAGATAATCCTGTCCAAAGGTAGTAAGACGAACGATAGAGTCATAGCTAGATGCAGTCTTAGAATTAAAGAATTTTCTAGCGTTTTTATGTCCCTCATGTACTTGCAATATTTCTTCTTTGTATTACATGTTGCATACTAATATATGTTGAAAACTTATACAGGGAGATCATCTATATTATAGGAATAATTTGTATTTTGTTAACTGGCAAAGAAATATATCTATAGAATATCTTGGTGGACGGAAAGTGGTTGTCAAAAGAAATAAATCTACAAAAGTTTTTCATGAATATCTCTTAATATTCACTTATACACTTGCATCCATTTTACTGGCGCATCCCTCTGCTCCTCCTCTTCTAGGAAAAGTTATGATATATAATGAGGGTTATGATATGAGAAGGTATCTACAAAAGTTAGGGATTCCTACGCCAGAGCTGATTTCAATTTCAGATTCCGTTATCATTGAAGAATATATACAACAAGGAGACCTTTATAGAGCATTCTCAGATGGTGAAAATTCAACATTAGCCTTCCAAGCAGGAGTTTTAACTGGGAAATTGCATAAGGCAAATTACGTTTTTACAGATAATAAGTCCCAGAATTATCTCGTGGCATCAGATAATTCTCTCATAAGAACAGATTTAGGATTCATACAAAAAAAGGGTTCAATATTTTCACGGAGTATTGATATTGCTTCATTTCTTGCCAGTGTAATAGATTTTGGGAACTGTCAATATCAGGCAATAGAAAGGAGTTTTTTCTATGGATACAAATCAGAGACAAAGCATAGTTTTCCTTATCTTTCTATCATATTACGAAATATTCTTTCGTTCGCTTTTGCTTCTAATCACGCTGCGATGATTCAAAACATGGTTAGAGACTCTTTGAAATGGCTATGAAGTTAAATAGGCTATGGGAAGAATAGTCTAGGGAAGAAATTTCGTAAGAGAAATTATTATACTTAGTAAATAGAAAGTATTGATATTACCTACTCTTCTTTATTGATTCCTTACTAATTTGTACATATCTTTTGATATAATTTTTTTGATATCCGTATCTATAAAATAATAAAATTTTTTTTCACTGCTTCTAAATTTTTAAATTCTCCATATCATAAAGATTTAAGCATCTTTAGGACATGAGTTCCCAGATAAAGACTTAACCACATTGAATAAGATTCAACGAAGAAGTATGTTTACATGTAATACCTATCAAATAAGAACAGCTAAGACTAGATTTATTAGATGGCTAAATTTATTAACCTTTAATAGGCCTGCTTAAATATAAAACAATCTGCATTCAAAAAGATTATTCTTCTTCTTCTGGATATATATTGAAATATCTTGTTTGTGTTACTCCACTGCACTCTACTCCCGTAATGTAGATAAACCCTATCTAGTTTTAATAGAAGAATTGCCTAGCTCAACAAGTAGCGTTGATAG
>DATFPS010000081.1:0-2098 GCA_035264705.1 Nitrososphaeraceae archaeon
TGCACATACGATTCCGGTAGTTCCACTTCCAGCAAAGGGATCAAGAACCCAATCGCCTTCATCTGTAGCAAATTTAACAATTCTGTCAACGAGATCTTCGGGAAAAATTGCAAAATGCTCATTTCCATAATGTGCCTTTGTAGATATCTCCCAGACGTTTCCCGGATTTTTTCCACTTGAGTTACAGACAGCAAATATTGGATAATGTTTGTGATCTCCTATTCTTTTTCGTGTGGCATGACGTTTAAATTTGCGATAGCATGTAGGACAATATTTTTCAGGATCATAACCATAAGCTCTGGCTATTTCACTTGTTGTAGGTAATTCCTCAAAAGGAGTATCAGCTTTGGCATTACGAATAATTTCTTTTATTTTATTAAGCTTCTCTTTATTTTGTTCTAATAATGATGGTTCATATTGTATCATATACCGAGGTGGTGTTTTATTCCTCCCTTCTCTTGCCTCATTACCTATTACTCTTATCTCACGCATATTGGTAAAACTTTTTTCATTCTTTGAGAGAAACAATATTACTTCATATGCTTGTGCAAAGTTATCCTTGGAACTGCTAGAAACATTATTTTTCTTATACCAGATAAGATCCTCTCTAAAAGTATAACCTTTTTCAACCAAGTTCAAGGCAAGTCTATGAGGTATCATAAGTTTTCCATACCTTCTTCTAGTATCACCTAATACAATCCAAAGGCTGCCGTCTTCTGTAAGAAGATCTCTACATTTTGTAAATACATTCGTTAATTTGTCTATAAACATCCCGTCAGTTTCCTCTTGACCTATTTCGTTAGGATCTTTACCATAATGTCTGTGTCTATAGTAGGGAGGTGACGTAATTACAAGCCTGTATTTGCCCTTTTTTTCGGGTTTATTACATAAATTCGATAAAATATCGTAGGAATTTCCTTGTAAAACATGATAATATATCATTCTAACGACACACCTTCTCTATTTGTATCGATAAAAACATCAAAGTCATTTTTCCTTGACCTGCTCTTGTTTAACTTTCTCTTCTTTATACTCTTACTCTCTATATAAGCTGCAAGAAGATAAAGACAGTCAGCTAAATGGCATTCCTTCGTTAATCATATTTACAAGATCAAATTTCAATCTCTTAATATTCCTTTTAATTAGCCCTTGTGATTCGATTTGATTAACTTTTTTAAGTTTTATATTTTTGTGCAGTATTATCGAAATGATTTTTAATAATGTTTTTTTGCTAACAGCATATCTTCCTCCAAGGGGATGCTAAGACCTTTTCTAACAAGATTCCACGACCACCTTTTGATGCCTAAAAATAGAATGTGACTTCTAGTAAAGCCCGATATCGGAATTTTATATTTGATAGAATCTACTCCCAATATTTGGACATAAATGGATCAAATTCAGATGATGTTGTAGTAATCGTTGCTTCTATCAAATTTAATAATATATTAAGCCCGAATTCATATTATCTGAACTCGGTATTGAGTATCTACTCTGCTCTACGGGAATGTCACCTCTTAATTGCTCCCAACCACATTCTTGTAGTCCTGTTGCTGTCAAGAACTTTATCTCTTATTCATTGCAGAGACTCGGGACGGATTATATCGATCTTTATCAACTAGGCGGTCTCGTTTTAAGACAGATGAGCTTACAATAACCGATCCACAATCGGGAGAAATTCTTTGTAGCAAATGCAGCACAGTAATTTTAGAAAGAATTGAAGATATACACCAATTTCATAGTTTGGAGACTAATAAGTTGTAACACGCGTAGCTATTCTTTATGTGAGATACTTAACTAATCCTCACATATACCAAATAATAAATAATCCCATAGCAACCCCATAGCAATTCCCTGTACTATTTTGTTCCAGTCAAATATTTTCTGATATCAAAGAAGATACATCTTTGATAACCGTATAATATCATTATGTCATCACTTAAGTCAGAAAACAAAATCCAATTAAAATAAAAGAAATTACATTTGTGGAACTTAATGAGTTACTAAAAGAAGGATTAGAAGTACTATTGATAAACCTATAAGGATAAAGAATGACTCCTAACCAGGACTTTTGTTATATGAATCACATCCATGACACTGG
>DATFPS010000082.1:0-4965 GCA_035264705.1 Nitrososphaeraceae archaeon
CAAATCAAAGTGATGCCGCAATAATTGAAACTCAGCCTTCTAATATATCTAATATGGAGAACAAAATAAAAACTCCAATATCGGAAATTAATAACACTGAAATTGGAAGAGCAACTCCGACTACGGATTCAATAAATAAAATAAAATAAGTTAGGCTGATGTCGCCGTCGTCGTTTCGATTCTTCTAGCACAATACTGAAGCACTAACACCGCAACCCCAACACTACCTGTAATAATAAACACCATTTTAGCATATAATGGAGATATTATTCCATAGATAGGTTTTTTGGGTGTGCATCGGTGGGATTTATCTCTTGTTGAGATGACTCATTTATTACAATAGAACCAAAAGGGATGGCATCTATAAATCCAATTACTGACATAATGGCACCGATAATTCTCAAGAACCTTTTTTTCATAGTAAATTCTGTCAAGCCAGAACCAAGCAGAATCTATTTTTTTATACTAATGTTTTACCATAGTGCTATTATGCTACATTAAATGGTAATTCTATTTGATAACTAATACTTCCAAAAATGCTATAGATACTTACTTAGAACTATTTATTGTGAATCCACTATAGAGATCTATGATGTTGTAGCATTGTCATATGTACGTGTAGCATTGATTAGCTGTCGATCACTAAGTGCGGTTTATAATTGTCATATTGCTTGTGTTTAGAAACACTATCTGTCAGACTTCCATATATCCCAAAACACTAATACTAGCGGTTTGTGCAATTATATTGTTAAAATAAATAATGAGTGAAAGAAATGATTTACGTGAAAAGAAATTGCGAGGTTCTGGTGGATATGCTTTTGCGAATATAACAGATGAGGAACAGAAAAAAGGGAACCTAGGAGGGCCTGAATTATTTCTTGCTGGGGTAGGTAGGTTAAATGAGGACAGGTTTTCAAAATATTACTGTAACAAATGTGAGAAGGAATATGAAGGATCTCCTGCAATAAATTATGAAAATCCAAACGAAGAACTTGGAGAGGATGTTATTCTTATCGAAAAAGGTGAATATAAGTGCAGCAGTTGTAACAATATTATAGCACAATATCGTAAATT
The DNA here is from genome assembly GCA_035264705.1 of Nitrososphaeraceae archaeon. Lineage (GTDB taxonomy): Archaea > Thermoproteota > Nitrososphaeria > Nitrososphaerales > Nitrososphaeraceae > JAJNBK01. Next base: position 1,075 of record DATFPS010000082.1, read on the forward strand.
CAATACTCCTGCCACCCAGACTAACGTAAACACTACACATACGTCAAAGCAATTAGAGTTATCTGAAGACAATAGACATAACTCACCTTCTTCTTCTATAGCTTCACAGCAACAGCAGATATCTCCTGCTTCCAGTGGCAACATATCTATGAGTAATATTCCTCCTAAGATTCCAACATTCGAAGCTAAAGGAGGAGGATTTACTTCTATTCAATCACTTGTTGGAATGCCTGCATATAATAGCGAAGCAATGTTAATAGGAAGAGTTACTGAAATTGGATTACGCCGATTGCACGGAAAAAACATGCAGATTACCATCAAAATTGCAAACGAGGATAATGAAGGTAATAATAATAATGATAGTAATAATCAACCAATTGAGGTTTCATGGGATAATATCTCAAAAATTGGAGATATAATCCTTATTGGAAGGACAGAAGTAATACCAACATCTAATTCTGATACTGTCGCTACCGTGACTAATAGGTCAGGTAATAAGTGTTCCTCATGTGGTTATCAAAATCAAGACGATGCTGTTTTTTGCGAAGAATGTGGGAACAAGTTAGTATAGCTGACACACGAAATTATCTCTTCCTCAATCCTATTCTTACATCTACTGCTCGGGCTCCTTTTCCTTCTTCTAATACCAATAAAGGATTCATATCAAATTCTTCAATTTCAGGAAAGTCAATAACCAACTGTGAGAGTCGTTGAAGACTGTCCACTATAGCATTCAAATCTGATGGTTTCTCCCCACGAACACCTTTCAACATCTTTATTGCCTTTATTGATTGAACCATTCTTATTGCTTCTCGCTCATCAATAGGTGCAATTCTGAAAACAACATCCTTAAGAAGTTCAACATAAATACCTCCAAGACCAAACATTATAACCGGCCCAAATAATGGATCTTGTTTTGATCCAAGAATTATTTCCTTCGCGGATTTTACCATTTCCTGAACAAGGACTCCTTTGATCTTTGCATTAGCGTTGTATTTCTTGGCATTAGACATTATTGTATTAAATATCGCTTTCACCTCGTCATCGCTTTTTACTCCAACTTTGACCCCACCAGCGTCTGATTTGTGGATTATATCTTGCGAAGATATCTTCATTACAACGGGATAACCGATCTCCTGAGCAGCTTTGACACATTCATTTTCGCTAGTCCCAAGAATACTCTTTGGAGTAGGGAAGCCATATGAAGTAAGAACTTCATAACCCTCTTCCTCTAATAGATTTGTTCTGCCTTGCTTTAGAACATTAACAAAAAGTTCTTTTATTCTTTTAATGTCTGCCTCAAATCGTTTTGGTTCGCCTTTTGGACTCGTTAACCAATTTCTGAAACGATACATTGCTTCAAGGCTTCTTATTGCCTGTTCGGCGTACATGAAATGTGGTATTCCTCCATCGGATAGAATCTGTTTGTTTTCATTACCCTCTGCAAGTCCCATCAATGAGGCAAACATTGTTTTGTCTGAGCCTTTTGACTTGTTAACAATAGTCCTTGCTAGATCATTGTAGTCCAGAGTGGCAGATGGAGTACACATTGTTACTACTGAGTCGACATTCTCATTTGATAACACTTCATCAAGTACTTTTTCAAAGCGATTAAAGTCTGCATCACCTACTATATCTACGGGGTTTCTTGCAGATCCATGCGGTGGAATTACTTTAGCAATAGTATCGCTTGATGCAGATATATCAGCCATTTTGAGGCCATACTTTGAACATGCATCAGTAGAAATAATAGCAGGTCCGCCAGCATTTGATACTATAACAACTCCTCCTTTCTGTGGAGGTATAGGCTGTTTAGAAAAGGCTGTGGAAAGCTCAAATAGCTCTTGCATAGTATCTACTCTAATTACTCCAGACTGAGTAAATAGAGCATCATAAATTTCGTCAGATCCCATCAATGCTCCTGTATGGGACATAGCAGCTTTGGCACCTTCTGGCGTTCTACCCGCTTTCAATACTATGATCGGTTTTCCATCCTTCGTAATTCTTTTAGCAATTTCCATAAAACTTCTGCCATTATGTATATCTTCAAGATACATCACAATAACCTTGGTATCTATATCTCTAGACAATAATTCCAGAACATCATTTTCATCCATGTCTACTTTATTACCCATACTGATTACTTTTGAAAAGCCAATGCCTTGAGCCATAGCGTCTTCTACTGTGGCTGCACAGATCGCACCACTCTGAGAGACCAAAGCAATTCCACCATGTTTTGGTGTAATTTTTAAAAAGGTCGCATTCATCATATTTTTTTCAGATAAGCTCATGATTCCAAGACAGTTTGGACCTATGATCCTTATGCCATACTTTCTTCCAACTGCTCCAACCTCTTCTTCAAGCTTTCTACCTTGATCGTCGACTTCTTTAAATCCTGCAGAAACAATGATTGCACCTTTAATGTTTTTCTTGCCGACTTCTTCCATTACGGAAGGTACTATTCTATTTGGAGTTGCAACTACAGCAAGATCAATATCTTCAGAAACATCAAGAACACTTTTGTAAGCTTGCAGTCCAAAAATTGTAGGATTTGAAGGAGTAATTGGATAGATTTTGCCCTTGTATCCATTTTTGATATTAGAAAAAATCGCCTTGCCAACTCCTTGTTTTTCTGAGGCTCCAATAACAGCAATGGATCGGGGAGAAAGAAATATATCCTTTGAGTCGTTTGACGACGACGACATATATAAAATGAAATGAAGATATGATAGTTATAAATGCATCCTATTAATGAAAAAACTATATCTTACATACTAATTTATCTAAAGTACTTTAATTGATTAATATTGAGTGTATTAGTGCTTAAGAGAGATAATAGAGGTTTTTCTACAATAACATCAAGAATAGATATACAAAGATAAACACGGACAGCAATGGTAATCCGCGGTAATCAGACAAAAGGAAAGCAATGAAGTTATATTTCTTAATGATTGTTGTTATTTTCTCTACTGTATACCTGTTATTATAATAACGATCTTCTCGTGAATCCTTATTCATAAGAAATGATATTATCTAACTAAATTCAATTTATCCAAGTGTACTCTGTCCCTCAATACACTGACCCTTTGTTGACAAATATTATGCAATAATTGATATTTTAGGTTAAATGATGCAGGAAAAATTGCTGAATATTGGGATGTAGTACAGCAAATACCGCCTACTTCTGCAAGTAACAATACGATCGTCTACCTAGAATAATGCGATCTCTTTTTTCTCAACTCTACTAAATTTTAATATTAAATTAGTAGCAAAAAGTTTTTCAGGTATAAAATATATACCACCAACAACGACAACAAAGGAATAATTTGGGATACAGGCCTCCACACGCTTTTGTCGTTATTTCAGGTTGTGTGTGAGACAACGATTAGGGACTGAGACAACGACTTGTGGTGTGGTTCTATCCTCTCTCGCACTGTCGTTGCTGATGGTAAAAAACTGATAACGCGTAAATGAATCAAATCTACTATTCAATTTCTTATCAGTAAAAACAAGGAAAATATCAAGTAACCTGTTATATAGCATGCTTTTGCGTATAAGATTTTGCTCTTATATATGTAATTATTAGAAGTTTCTCTTGTCTTGAATCTTACAAGCGTAGATAGGTGCATTGCATATAAATATATGACGTGTTCGTGTTCTGATATCTCTTCTATCTCGAACTTCAAACTAAAAGCTTCCTAGTCATTGGCATAGATACATACAATAACAACAACATTGTTAACTTGGTCTTTTATCTAATATTGCATTAATATATTAACTTGATCAAGTAGTAGTTAATGAAGTTTGTTCAGATATCTGACTTACATATTGGCGGTCTCTTCAAACAAGATGCTTTCAATACAATTGTTCAAGAGGTTAACAACGATCTAA